>JAVBUK010000180.1:0-2721 GCA_031555345.1 Xanthobacteraceae bacterium
GCGTTCAGCTCTCGGCGGGTTTCGGATCTGAACATGTAAATACGCACGACTGATATCCCTTCCTCGAGGCCACGGCGCCGTTCAAGTCGCAATCGTCACGGTGGTGGAGCCGCCAGCACCGCGACGCCGATACCGCCGTCATCGTCGCCGGAACTGCTGGTTCCCGCGCTGCGGCGGTCGCGGCGCGGTGCTGGGGCGTTCGTCCTTGTGGCGGAAGACGAGCCGGCCCTTTTCGAGATCGTAGGGCGACATTTCGATGGTGACGCGGTCGCCGGCCAGCGTCTTGATGCGGTTCTTTTTCATCCGGCCGGCGGTGTAGGCGATGATTTCGTGCCCGGCGTCGAGTTGGACACGATAACGCGCGTCCGGGAGGATTTCCGTGACGCGGCCTTCGAATTGAATGAGCTCTTCCTTCGCCATCTGGTCTCTCGTTTCCTAGTTGGGTTCAGCGCGCCGCGCGTCGCTCGCCGTCGCGTGATGAGCGCGGACGTCGCTGCATGAATGCCACGGCGGCCATGCCGCCTTGGGCGGCCGCGCCGCCTTGGGCGGCCACAAGGCCGCTCTCCGTCCGCGGCGCCGAATGCCGTTCGGCATCGCCGCGTCGCGGGTGTTCGACGGTCGGCGGGGCGCCATATCGGACCGGACTGCTTTTCGGCGGCTGATTGTTCCGCGGCCGTCCCGCCGCCGGTGCCGACGGGTTGCGGGGGGCGGCGCGGCCGTTTCGCGCCGGATTTCCGGTGTCCGGATGCTGTCCGCGGTGGGGTGACGGCTTGCCCTTCGGTTGTCCCTGACGGGGCGGTTGGCCACTTCCGGGCTGCCCCTGCTGCCCTTTGCCTCGTCCTTGCTGCCGTTCCGCCTGCTGCCGTCCCACTTGCTGCCCTTTGCGGCGTCCATCGGTCCGGCCGCGCGGTGGTGTTTCCGGCGTCGCCGGACGGGGGGTGCCACTGGGATCGGTCACCGGAATGGTCATCCGGATCAGCCTTTCGATGTCGCGCACATAGGCGCGCTCTTCCGCGTCGCACAGCGATATTGCGATACCGTCTGCGCCGGCCCGGGCCGTTCGGCCAATTCGATGCACGTAGGTCTCCGGCACGTTCGGCAGATCGAAGTTTACCACATGGCTGATGCCGTCGACATCGATACCGCGGGCCGCGATATCGGTCGCCACCAGGGTGCGGACGTCGCCTTTGCGAAAGGCTCCGAGCACCCGTTCGCGCTGCCCCTGGGACTTGTTGCCATGGATCGCTTCCGCCGGAATGCCAGACCTGTTGAGCTGACGCGCCACCTTGTCGGCGCCGTGCTTGGTGCGGGTGAACACCAGGGCACGGTCGACCGGACCGTGCCGCAGCACCTCCGCCAGGACCGACGATTTGCCGGCGCGGTCGACATGGATGAGGCGCTGGCTCACGCGTTCGGCGGTTGAAGCAACCGGCGTCACCGCCACCTTGACCGGATCGGTCAGCATCGCGTCGGCGAGCTCGGCGATGTCCTTCGGCATGGTGGCGGAAAAGAACAGGGTCTGCCGCCGCGGCGGCAGCTTGGCGACGATTTTGCGGATGTCGTGGATGAAGCCCAAGTCGAGCATGCGATCGGCCTCGTCCAGGACGAGGACCTCGACGCGGTCGAGTTTGAGCGCATTGCCCTTGACCAGATCGAGCAGGCGGCCGGGCGTGGCGACCAGAACGTCGACCCCGTTCAACAGGGCACGCACCTGCTTGCCCATCGGAACTCCGCCGATCGCCAACGTGGTGGCGACCCGGAGATGGCGACCATAGGTCCGAAAGCTGTCTTCGATCTGGCCGGAAAGCTCGCGGGTCGGCGACAGCACCAGCACCCGGCAGGATTTCCGCTCGGGGCGGCGTTGTTCGCCATGGAGGTAATGCAGGATCGGGAGTGCGAACGCGGCGGTCTTGCCGGTGCCGGTCTGGGCGATTCCGACCACATCGCGGCGGGTCATGGCAACCGGAACGGTCTGGGCCTGGATCGGGGTGGGGGCTTCGTATTGCTCTTCGGCCAGCGCACGGACGATCGGCTCGGCGAGGCCGAAGTCATTGAATGAAGTCAAAATGTCGAATCTTTCTTATGCTTCGAGACGGCCCGCCGCATTGGAGCGGCGACCGCGTCGCGGGTGGTGCAAGACACCCCGCGTGATCTGGGCTGTCGGTGTGGAAGATATTCTCAGGCAAGCCGGACGCCGTCTTGACGGATCCGTACACGCGGCTCGCGGGGACCTCAATGTCAGGTCACGGCCTGAATATGCTTCCCCGATGTGGTGGTTTCAAGGCGATTCGGTTAACTCCGGGTTAACTCGGGCGCCATCACACCTGGACGCGTTGTAGGCGGCCGGGTTGCCGCGGTCAAGCTGCGAGGTAGCCTATGGCTAACAGCCGATGCCGCGCCGGCCGCCGGGGGACGGTGGATTGCGGCGCGGCTTTGTCGCGGTTTGTCGCTTCGGACACCGGATGATCATGTGCAGGGCGGGGGCGTGCCCACCCGCGCCGCGACTCGGCCGATCAGGTCGACGACAAGGGCAG
Source organism: Xanthobacteraceae bacterium (assembly GCA_031555345.1). Classification (GTDB taxonomy): domain Bacteria; phylum Pseudomonadota; class Alphaproteobacteria; order Rhizobiales; family Xanthobacteraceae; genus Astrobacterium. The sequence continues at coordinate 2,535 of JAVBUK010000180.1, forward strand.
CGACGCTGGTCGCGGTGGCCAACGCGAACAACAGGCGGTAGCTGCCGCCGCTGGCGGCGAATACCGACGACATGGCGTAGGCCGCGGCCGCCTGGCCGGTGGCGTACACCACGGTGGCGGCACGCCACGCCCGCTGGCGGGCATGCGGATCGGCAAACAGTTCCTGCGTGCGCCCGAGCACGAGCGG
>JAVBUK010000026.1:0-3755 GCA_031555345.1 Xanthobacteraceae bacterium
CCCGGCGAAAACCGCGGTGCTCAATCTCGACAACGCCGGAACCGCGGCAATCGCCGCTGATGTCGCCCCGGGGTGGGCGACGACCTACAGCCTGAACGGGGGTTGCGCCGACCTCGTCGCCTCCTCGCCGGTATTTTCGCCCGCCGGCGTCGCGTTCCGGGTGACGGCGCGGGCGAGCGGCCAGACCGTGGCGGTGAACCTGCAGGTGCCGGGACGCCACAACATCGCCAACGCGCTCGCGGCATTGGGGGCCGCACAGGCTTGCGGTGTGGCGCTCGACGCGGCGGCGGCCCATCTCGCCACGTTTTCCGGCATCCGCCGCCGCCTGCAGGTCGTCGGCACCGCGAACGGCGTTACGGTGATCGACGACTTCGCCCACAATCCGGACAAGATCGCCGCCACGCTCGCGACCCTGCATGCGTTCCCCGGACGCCTGCTGGTGCTGTTCCAGCCGCACGGCTACGGACCCTTGCGGCTGATGCGTGATGGCTTCGTGGAAGGATTTGCCGCCGGGCTGGCCGACCAGGACATCCTGGTGATGCCCGAGCCGGTCTATTTCGGCGGCACCGCCGACCGCAGCGTCGGCAGCCGGGACATCGCCAACGCCGTCGCGCGGCGCGGACGACAGGCGCTCGCCCTGCCCGACCGCGCCGCCTGCGGCGACCGCCTGGTCGCGTGGGCCCGGCCGGGTGACCGCATCGTGGTGATGGGCGCCCGCGACGACTCGCTCACCGACTTTGCCCGTACGCTGGTGGCGCGGCTGACGGCCGACAGCTTGGCGCTGGACCCCGTCTGATTTTTCTTCGGTGATTATACGAAAGTCGAACGGACCGAGGTCGGTGGTGGCACCCAGCGAACCGCGGGTCGATGCGCCCGCTCGAGCGTGATCCGTCGCGCAACCACCACGCCGGCTTGACCACGTCCGCTCGATCCGCGCAACGGATCAGGCGTCCGAAGCCAGCGCACAAAAAAATGCAACCCGGACCTTTGATCCGGATTGCCGGGTCGCCGAACTGTTTCGGTGGTGGCGTCAGCCCGGACGGTCAGGCCGCAAGCCGCGCATTTCGATTGTGATCGCCGCCGGAAGACGGTCCCTCGATGAACTCGCGGGTTCGCGTGTGTTCTGCGTCACGCCACACGATGCCTTCCAGATACTTTGCGACATCAATCCCATCAAGGGCCGCGGCGCGACCTGCCATTTCGTAGGTTTGTTGATTCATTTCAACTGTCTGCTTCCCGACCATCGTCGTCTCCCTGTCTGCCGCAAAGCGTCAAGTTTTCGGTCTGGAGCACGCATCCATACTGCTCCCCGCAGCGCGTGGCTGTCGAGAACTCAACATCCGTCGATTGTCTGTTGGGCCAATATTTTATTAACGGATGATATTTAGCTTTATAAAGTTTATATGTGGAGAAATCAAGTCAACATCTTGCTTGGCGCTCGCCCAACACCGCGATCGTTACGCGGAGGGTGCCAGACGCAACGTCATGCACCATACAATTACCGTTTTAGCTGCGATTTTCACCACCTTTATACCTCCTGCGCCGTTCCCCAACCAAAGAGTATATTATTCGCCATTTTCGCCCGCACGTTTTGACCGGCCCTCGTGATCACATTCTTTTTCAGCGGGCCGGGGCGCATCGCCTCAGCGTTGATAAATACCGACCAGCATCGCTTCGCCGAGGATGTGACGGCGCGCCTCGCGTTCGACGTCGCTGCAGGTCGGTTGATCGCGCACCGGCAGATGGTCGACCGACAGCGCCAGCAGCTTGAAGTGATAGTGATGCACGCCGTGGCCGGGTGGTGGACAGGGGCCGCCGTACCCGGTCTCGTGAAAGTCGTTGATCGCCTGCTTGAATTCCGAGGCATAGGCGGCCGCGCCCTCGGCCAACGACGTCACCGCTGCCGGAATGTCGTAGGCCGCCCAATGATGCCATGTGCCGGACGGCGCGTCCGGGTCGTCACACAACAGCACGAGGCTGCGGGTCTGCGCCGGCAGGCCGCTCCAGGTCAATGGCGGTGAAACGTTCTCGCCGTCGCAAGTGTAGCGCGGAGGGATTGCCGAACCGGTTGGAAACGCGCTCGAATCGATGCGTATGGCGGCCTCCTGGGGCGGGCGGTCGCGGGCCGATCACGGCTGCGGAACGGCCGGAGCTTATCGCCGCCATCCGCGTGCAATCAAGCCGCATCATCCGAATTTGCCATCAGCATTTCGGAGGTTGCCGTATCGGCAGCGGCTTGCTCTCGATCCGTCGGCGACGTTGCGGCATGATGGAGGCCCAGTGTGGTGGATTTGACGTTCGTACCGAGCGGGGCGCAAACGGAACCAAACGTCGGAACCGGGACACCAATGGAATGTTCGCACGGAGGGACTGCCATGCCCCTGATCCCCGATCCATCCGGCCGCACGCGGCTGATGCAGATGACCTGGGCCTTCGCCGCGCCGCTGATGATCGAGGCCGCCTCGCAGATCGGCCTGTTCGACCTCCTCGAGCGCGAACCGCTCACCATCGATCAGGCGGCGGCCGAAACCGGCACCACCCCGCGCGGCCTCGCGATCCTGATGCAGGCGCTGGCGGCGCTCGACCTGTTGCGGCGCGACGACGCCGGCCGGTTCGGCCTGACGGCCGACAGCGCGGCTTTTCTCGTCAGCTCCAGGCCGGAGACCGACCTCAGCGGCGTGTTCCGCCACATCCGCAGCCAGGTGCTGCCGAACTGGCTCGAACTCGGCACGGTGTTGCGGACCGGGCGGCCGGCGATGCGCCGGAGCGAACAGCCGGGCAAGGGCGACGCCTACTTCGCCGCCTTTGTCGAGGGCCTGTTGCCGCTGGGCTGGCCGGCGTCAACCGCCCTGGCCGGTCACCTGGACATCCGGGACGGCAGCGTCCTCGACATCGGCGCCGGCTCCGGCGTCTACAGCCTGCCGTTCGCGTTGCGGGCGAAGGACGTGCGGATCGTCGCGGTGGATCTGCCCGAGGTGCTGCAGGTGACGCGGCGCCTCGCCGCACGTTACGGCGTCGCCGACCGGCTGCAGACCATCGCGGGCGACATGGCGGAGGTCGATTTCCGTCACGGCTATCGCGTCGCCACGCTCGGGCAGATCCTGCACAGCTTCGACGAGGCCAAGAACCGCGCACTGCTGGCGAAGGCGTTTGCCGCCCTCGCCCCCGGCGGAACCCTGGCGATCGCCGAGTTTCTGGTCGACCCCGACCGCTCCGGACCGCTGAGCAGCCTGATCTTCGCCGCCAACATGCTGGTCAACACCGAAGGCGGCAGCACCTATTCGTTCGACGACATCGGCGGCTGGCTCGCCGACGCCGGCTTCGCCCGGATCAGGCCGCTGGCCGTACCCGGCCCATCGCCGCTGATCCTGGCCGACCGCCCCGTCTAGCACGATCCCGAAAGAGCGGCCCGGTTCGGAAAGGACCGTGCCATGCCAAAGAACTGAAGCGGGATGGCGGTTCATGGGGAGATCGTCGCGCGAACCGACATTGCTGTCGTGACACAGCCGGACGGATCGCCGCATGGTCGCACGCCTGACGCCTCCGCTTTGCCACACTTGTCTTTCTACTCGTCGGTGTCCGTTCGCCCGGGATCAATGCCCATGGATAGGACGCCACCATGTCGCGCCTGACCGTCGCTCTCGCCCTTGTCGCTGTCCTGACCCCTGCTGCTGCGCCCCCCGCCGCCGCCAGGGAGCCCTACGGCATCGGGCTGGAAGGCTTCCCCTATCCCCACCCGGTCCAGTTCTTTGCCG
>JAVBUK010000129.1:0-6293 GCA_031555345.1 Xanthobacteraceae bacterium
ATGCCGGCAGGACGGAGGCATGCGAACGCGTTTTCCCCAAACGCGCTGTCGCCCTGATAGTCGGTCGCGCCATCGCTTTCAACACGTCCCCGCCGGTCCGACCGCCGATGCGCGCCGATCGGAATCGCTGGCAAGACCGCGGTTTCGCCACGCTAATAAACACCGGACGGGCCGCCGGGCCTGGCCCCGCCGCGGCCGCGCGGTGCCGCAGGGGCAGAGGGAGCTTGGACAGCAGGCGCCCCGGCACCGTGCGAACCGGAATTTTCGGCGCCGGGCGGACCGGCGCCCGGATTGAGCAGCGCCGAAACGCGGCAGTCGCGCGGATTGTTGCATTCGACGCGGGAGACGCCGGTGGTGAGATTGACCACCAGCCGGTCGCCTCTCACCACGTTCGGCCCCTGCGAAATCACCACCGGGTTGTCGCGACTCGAGTGCAGCGTGACGGTGTTCGACTTCATGTCGAAGATGCCGGTGTCCCCGGTCGCCTTCTGGTCTTTCTGGATGACGATCACGTTGCCACGGGCCTCGAGCCGCTTGATCGACTGGTTGCCGCCACCGGGCGCCATCGGCGTGGCCGGCTTCATCGCGCGGGGCGCCGCCGTCTTGTCCGATTCCTGCTCGTAAAACACCACCAGGGTCCGACAACGCAACGTGGTATCGCCCTGCACCAGGTGGACGTTGCCCGAGAAGGTCGCAACCTTGTCCTTGTCGCGCACCTCGAGGGTGGCGGCGTCGATCTTCACCGGCTGGTCGCGGTTCTGCGCAAACCCCTGCAGGGCGTTGTTCTGCACATTCTGGGCGCCGGCCGCCGACCCGGCGAGTGCCATGGCAATCGCGCCGGCCGCGACGGTCGCAAGGCGAAGCGGACACCTGGAAGTCATCGTCTGTTGTCCCCGCGGCCGCACCAACCCTCAGACGCGGGGTCGAGCTTTCCGGCGTTGCACCAATTGGAATTGATGATGGCGCGGCGGCGGCCATTCGCCGCCTTCTTGCATCCCATCGGCGAAACGCCCGTGGCGAGGTCGACCACCAGGCCGATGGCAAAGCGGATCCGGCGTGCGCGCGTCATTCGGCGGCGGCCTCCTGCCCGGTCAGCTTCTGTTCGGCAGGCTTCTGTTCGGCAGGGGCGGCCGGCGGCATGACGAGGTCCAGAACGATACCGCCGCCGAACAGGATGACATCGCCGTTCTCGCCCACCTCCAGATTGTTGGCGTGGAGCGTTCCGTTGGTCATCTCGACCACCACCGGCAACTGCGTTGCGACCTTGCCCTTTTTCACGTCGATATGCGCGTCGTGCAGGCGCCCGATGTAGCCGCTGCTGGAGGTGATGACGACGTTGTCGCTCAGCTTCAGCTGGTCGATCTTGGTATCGTAGATCCCGGCCGCGGCGTTCATCTCCAGCACCGCGGCATCCTTCATCTGCACCTTGGCGTGAATGTCGCGCAGCTCCAGCACCCCCGGCTTGGCCATGTCCTGCGCCGCCGCCTTGGCGGTGAGTTCGTAAGGCCGCTCGTCGCGCGTATAGCCGGCGAGGCGAGGTGCCTCCATGGTGATCTTGGTACCGGACACCACGAGCTTGCCCGGATCGACCGGCAGCTTGGCGAGCGCCCGCAGCGGATTGAAATAGGCCACCCCCACCAGACTCGCCAGCGTGAGCACGATGCCGACCGGAATCGCATGCCGCAGAAAGCGTACGCGGCGGCTGTGCCGAAGCGCCGCCCGGAACGCACGATCGCTGTCGGCGCGCCCCGCGTGTTGGTACGCGTGCCCCCCGGCACCGGGAAGTGCGGATGCGGAACTCTGCTGGCTCATTCCCCCAAGGCTCGCGGCTCGAGGTTCCGGAATCGACGATCGGACGACCACATTACGCCCACCGCCTGGTAAATTCGCCGCTGAATATGGCCGGCCCGGGGCGGCCAGGCGTTCGCCGAAAACCTCGGCACAGCTCTCTGGCAGCCCAGAACCATACGCTGATACTTCTCAACAAATCACCTTGGTCCGCAACCGGCCCCGGATCCGGCCGGGCTCACGCATGCGCGAATATGTCCTCCTGCGCCCAGCCGGCCAGGTCGAGCTTGGCACGGGCGGGCAGGAACGAAAAGCAGGCCTGGGCCAGCTCGGTGCGGCCCTCACGCGCCAACAGGACATCGAGCTTGGCTTTGAGGGCATGCAGATGCAGCACGTCGGAGGCCGCATAGGATACCTGCGCATCCGTCAGATCGCCAGCACCCCAGTCGGACAGTTGCTGCTGCTTGGACAGGTCGATCCCGAGCAGGTCGCGCGTCAGGTCCTTGAGGCCGTGTTTGTCGGTGTAGGTGCGGGTGAGCCGGGACGCGATCTTGGTGCAGTACACCGGCGATGGCATCACCCCGAATGCCTGATAGAGCACCGCGATATCGAAGCGACCGAAATGAAAGAGTTTGGTGCGGGCCGGATCGGCGAGCAGCGACGCGATGTTGGGCGCACTCTTGGCGCCGGCAGGAATTTGCACGACATCGGCCGAGCCGTCACCGGGCGAGAGCTGCACGACACACAGCCGGTCGCGGTGCGGCTGCAGCCCCATGGTCTCGGTGTCGATCGCGACATCGCCCCGGTAGCGGGTGAGATCAGGCAGATCGCCGCGATGCAGACGGATGGTCATGAACGCTCTCCAGCTGGGTCGACCTCACCGGGCGGCGCGGTCAATCGCTTGATATTCAACAACATTATCTTGTCGCGCCGGACGCTGGTGTAGCACACGGGCCGGGCAGGTCAATTGTCGAGGTGGCGTTCTCCCCCTGATCCCTCCGATCCTTCCTGGGCGGTCGAGAATTCGGATAAAATCCTCGGCCCAGACCACCAACGGAATGTTTCGACGATGACACGCAAATCTGACTTACCCGACCGGACCGCGGACGACTTGGCGCGGGCGCTGGGCGAGGCCGGGTTGATGATGCGCGGCGGATTCGGGCCCGCGGACATCGACGCCATTCCGCCGCTGCCGGGTGGAGCACCGGTTCGCACCGTCGTGGTGGTCGGCAATGCCGGTCCGGCGATGTGGCACGCGTTCAGCGCCAACCGTCCGGCCGGTCCCCATCCCCTCGACGCCTGGACACGCGCGACGCTGACCCCGATCGCACAGCGGTTCGGTGCCGCTGTCGTGTTTCCATTCGGGGGAACGCGGCTGCCGTTCCAACGCTGGCTGTCGCGCGCCGACGGATCCCAGTTTTCGCCACTCGGCCTGCTCATCCATCCCGACTACGGACTGTGGCACGCGATCCGCGGGGCGCTGTTGTTCGACCGCGATCTCGGCCTCGAAAAGGCGCGCGCGGGCGCGGCGGCCTGCCAAACCTGCGCCCCCAAGCCGTGCCTGTCGACCTGCCCGGTTTCGGCCTTTTCGCCGGCCGGCTACGACGCGGCGCGATGCGTCGCGCATCTGACCAGTGGTGCAGGAGAAGATTGCCTGGCACTCGGGTGTCTGGCGCGACGCGCCTGTCCCACCGGATCCTCATTTCGGTACGCTCCCGGACAGGCCCGCCATCACATGGAGGCGTTCGTGCGCGCGGTGTCCGAGCATCTCGCGGCGACGCAAACGAAGCACGACTGACACGAGATCGACCGACCGGATCTGGTCAAGCCCACGCGGCGCAACGCCCTCCGCCGAATACGGTCGAGCCAAGGACCCCCGACGTCGCGCATTCGGAGACGCACCGAAGGCGCGGTCCGGTACGTCCGTCCGGTTTTGATCGCATGCTAATCAAGGAAAGGAAGACTCGCGCATTCCAGTTTGCCGGACCGGGCGTCGATCACCAGATACCCGTCGATCGGTTCATTTCCATGCGCGACGATATCCTTCGGGACCACGACATGGAATTGCCAGACGGGCCTAACAACAGGACTCGCACCACAGTCGCTGGTTCCTCCGGCAATCAACTGGGCCTTGCGAATTTTCTCGGCAGCCGCCTTGGTGGTCTCCCCGTAGGGATCGCCTTTGAGGATGGCGACCGCTTTCAGCCGCGCCTGCGCTTCCGACAAAAGCCCCTGCGCCCAACCATGGCTGGCGATCGCGAGCAGAAAGAGCGCGGCGAGAGTGGACACGACCGGCCAACCGAAGCCCCGGCGTGAGGGGAAGAACGACATGCGAAAACTCATGCTGACCTGTTCCACACTTGGTGTCCCGGTTGTCATGCCCGTTCAGGGAGACCCGGACACCACCGTGACCGCGGCCGGAGGCAACTTCAAGACCCTGGTAGGTCAAAGATGATCCAGCGATGGTTGTCCGACTGAAATTATCAATCTACACGGCAGGATCCACACCACGCCACCGATTCGTTCGGTGTCCTGCTTAACCATACAACCTATTTTAGCGCCGCAATATACGTACTCATGAACGATAAGGAGCTACTGATAAAGGTCGGACAAACCGAGATGATCGTGTATTGGCGACATGACAAAGCTCCGCAATGTTCTCGACCTCGCCTCCGGCAAGGCTCATTTGAGCGCCGAACGGCAGCAGCGCCTGCAAAAAATTCTTCGCATCGAATCGTTGCAACAGGTCATCCTGTACACCGGTTACATAACCGCATTGGCCACGGCGTCTTCCGTCCTGGTGGTGGGGCTGGCGACGTTCTGGATCCACTGGATGGCGTTCATCTTCGCGGTGTCCATCGCAACCGCGATTCCGCTGCTGATCGCGCCGCCCCTGGGCTTCTTCGTGCTCTACATGCTGTGGATGATCACCCAGGCGGTCGACCAGGTCAACGACCACATCCGCTTCGATCCGCTGACGCGGGCGCTGACACGCGGCTACTTCATGGACATGGTGCAGCGGATGTTTCAGCAAGGCGGCGCGTTCCTGATCGTCGATGCCGACCACTTCAAGTCGATCAACGACAGCTACGGCCACGACGTCGGTGACGACACGCTGAAATCCCTGGCCGCGGCGATCGGGGCGTCCGCCGAACCGGGTTGGGTGTTCGGCCGTCTCGGCGGCGAAGAGTTCGGGCTTTTCATCCCGCACGCCGACCTGCGGACGGCGGCGGCCGCCTGCGAGCGGATTTGCCAGGCGGTTCGGACCAGGGGCCGCCAGATCGCCGGCAAGCGGATCGACCTGACGGTGAGCATCGGCTGCGCCCTGCGCAGCCCCGGGCTGTCCCTCGGCGAAGTGATGAAGACGGCCGACATGCGCCTTTACGACGCCAAACGCGGCGGTCGCAACCGCTATGTCATCGATGGCCTCAGCGCCGAGATGGTGCGGGGCAACGTCGCGTCGTTTGCCGATCCGGCGCGCAACATGGCGACGCTCGTGCCGGTGTAGCGTGCGGAGGCGACGGGCGACCCGGCATTGCGTCGCCGATCCCGTCCCTCGTGCGACGTTCCACCGATCCGCCGCCCAGACCTGCCGAACGTCATGCCGGCGCGGCGAAAGCCATCCGCCGATCATGCGTTGATCCGGCGGATGGCGTCTTGGATCATCCCGCGCGTGCGGGCTCTTCAGGACCGCCTCACCACGCGAACTTGATGCCGCCGCGACCGCCGACACTGCGGCCGGACTGTCCCACCGCGGCGTTGAAGTCACCGACCGCGAACAGACTGACGCTGCGTGTCAGCTCTCCCGAAAGGCCGAACGCGATCTGCGTCCAGGTGCCGCCCAGGCTGGTCGAGACCGTGGTCGGGAAGTTGCCTTGCAGGGTGGTGAACGTGGTCTTGGCGTCGCTGCCGAACTGGTGCCAGACGTTCGCCTCCGTCCAGGTGGTGACCGCAGGGCCGCCGTTGCGCGCCCAGCGCTTGGTGATCCGGCCGCCGAGCCGGCCATAGACCTCGTCCGTGGTCCCGAAATCGATCCGGCCGAATTGGTCGGCACCGCCGGCGATGTTCACCCGCTGGTAGATCATCTGCGCCTGCGGCACGAAGGAGACGTCACCGAACACGACCGGCGCGCCGGTCTCGAATGACGCCGTGAAGCTCGAGCCGTCGGTGCGCAGGCTCTGGTTGCCGGCCGAATTGACCGAGCTGGTGTTGAGATGGCTGTACCACGTGCCCTGCAGCACCAGGTCGGCGTACCAGCCGGCCGCATTGGTGTGCGTCCAGTAGCCGCCCACGGCGTAGGTGTCCATGCCGACCTTGCCGGCGTTGTCGCCGGTATGGCCTTTGATCTTGCTGTCGAGCCGACCAACGCCGACATAGAAGCCGGCAACGTCACGCGTGGTGCGCAAGACGTCGATGCCGGCCTCGAATCCGCCGAGGTCGAAGCCGTAGGCCGGACCACGTGGGTCGAGCGCACTGGCGGTACCGCGCTGGCCAGCGGTGCCGGT
>JAVBUK010000362.1:0-13190 GCA_031555345.1 Xanthobacteraceae bacterium
CGGCTCGGCGCCCGCTTCCGCCTCCTTGCGCCGCAGTGCTTCGCGTCGGCGCGCGGCAGATCCGGCGATGTCGGCCCGCAGTTGGCGCGACCAGTAGCTGGCCTGCCCCACCACCCGGCCGAGCGCGCCGCCGGCCCAGACCAGTTCATAGGGCAGAAACAGCCGCCAGCGGTCGTCGCCCTCGACGATGGCACCGGCAATCAGTTCACCCGCCATGGCGGAGGTGTTGAGCCCGTGCGACCCGAATGCGCTCGCCAGCCACACGCCGGGCGACATCTCGCCGATTTGCGGCATCCCATGCACCGACAGGCCCGCCACCCCGGCCCAGACGTGGGTGATCTCGACCTCACCGAGTTGCGGATAGCGTTGGGTAATATCGCGCTGAAAGCGCCGGGCCACCTTGGCCGGGGGAGCCGGACGGACGGTGGTGGCGCCGCCCCACATCAGGCGATTGCCGTCGACGATCCGGCTGCGCCGGTCGCCACAGCGACCCTCGCTCACTCCACCCGGATAGGTGAGCGCCTCCGACAGCCGCGCCAGCGGCGCCGTCACCGCCCCGTAGCAGACGACCGGCAGTACCGTTTCGGCCAGGCGCGGAACGATCCCCCTCAACAGTGGGTTGGCCGCCAGCACGACGTGGCCGGCCCTGACCCGCGCGGTTGGCGTCACCACCCGCTTGCGTACGCCGGCGGGGTCGATCTCCAGGACCGGGGTTTCCTCGAAAATGCGGGCCCCGAAATGCTCGGCAGAGGCGGCCAGACCCCGAGCATAGGCAAAGGCATGAACGTGAAAAGCGGTTGGATAGTGCAGCGCGTGGAAGTAATGGTCGGTTTTGAGGACCTCGCGCACCCGCTCGACCGGCCAGCCTTCGACTTCGGCCCCGAACTCCTGGCCGACGAGGGCGAGCTGCGCCACGAACTCGTCGCTGTTGTCGCTGGTGGCGACATCGAGGCAGCCAGCGACCGGCTCCAGGCCCGGCATGGCCCATTCCGCGACCGCCTGCCGCACATAGGCGACGCCCTGTTCGGACAGGCTCCACAAGGACTTGGCACAACCGAGTCCGACCCGCTCCACGATCTTTTCGATTGCCGCCGAGAACCCCGGCTTCACCAAACCGCAGCTGCGCCCCGATGCGTTCCAGGCGACGCGCCGGGCCTCCAGCACGACCACCGACCAACCGCGCCGCGCCACCTCGCGTGCCACCGTCAGGCCGGCCAGCCCGCCGCCGACCACACACACGTCGACGTCGAGATCGAAATTGAGGCGCGCCCGAGGCGTCGCGGCCGACCCGGCCTCGGCCCAGTTCGAGCCCGTCTCGAGCAGCGAGGTATCATCCATGGCTCGAAATTGACCTCTCAACATCCGTTCAGCAGAACCGTCATGCCGGTATCCTGGGTTCCGATGTTGGTCCCGGGCGGGCTGCGAACAGAACCGAACGTCGGAACCGGAACATTAGCCCATGTCGCGGTGAAACGGATACGGAACGTCGAGCACGGCGTGCGCCGCCAGGGATGAATTGCCGCGGCCGGTTCAACTCGCGCGCTACCGGCACTACACTGTAGACCCCCAACCGATGGGATCGGCCATGCGTCGTCTCATGCTGCTGCGTCACGGCAAATCGGACTGGTCGGAACCCGGCATGTCCGACCACGACCGCCCACTCAATTGCCGGGGACAGGAATCTGCGCCGAAAGTCGGCGCCTATATGGCCCGCCACGGCCTCGTACCCGATCTCGTCATCTGCTCGACCGCGGCGCGCGCGCGGGAGACCTGGGAGGAACTCGCAGCCGAATTCAAGGACCATCCTGCGACGATCTACGACGCGCGACTGTACGATGCCCCCGCCGAGGCCATCCTCGCCGTTGTCCGGGCGACCAAAAATCACGTAAAAACATTGCTCATAGTTGGACACAATCCTGGATTGCACATTCTTGCCGGGGTGCTGATCGCCTCCGGCGACCTCGCCCACCGTGCAAAGCTGCGCGCAAAGCTGCCGACCGCCGGTCTCGTGGTGATTGATTTCGCCGTCGCGGAGTGGGCCAAGCTTCATCCCCGGGCCGGTCGGCTGGAGCGCTTCATTGCGCCGCGCGGGCTCGAGGCGATGACCGATTGATACGGCCATCGCCCAGGCGGTAGGCTTGGCCACCCCCGCCGGAGCCGACTCTCTATCGTGTCATGCGCTGCGACCCCCTGCTGTCAACAGAGGAGAGGATCATGTTCAAGCGAATTCTCGTTCCGATCGACCTCGCCGCCACGGAACTGGTCAAGCCCACCATCGAGACGGCCGTGTCTCTCGCCCGCGTTCACGAGTCCCACGTCCGGCTGCTCCATGTCCTTCCTTTGATGCCGGCGACGACGGCGCAGTATTTGCCGCCGGACTTCGCGCTTCAGCAACGCAGGGCGGCCGAGGAAGCGCTCGCCATCATGGCCCGGGAGACCGGCCTGGAGGCCGGGCGCATCACCTGCGCGGTGCTGCAAGGCACGGCCTACCACGAGGTTCTTGAAGAAGCGAAGGCTTGCGATGCCGATCTCATCGTGATGGCGTCTCATCGGCCGGGTGCGACAACCTACGTTCTGGGCTCGAATGCCGGGAACGTGGTTCGCTACGCGAAATGCTCGGTTCTGGTCGTGCGCAAATAGACCGCCCGCAACTCGGTTGGTGCCGCAACTCGGTTGCGGCGCCACGCTTGCGGCGAGCGCTTCATCGGAACATCAAATCCACCGCACTGGCGCAAAAATACAGCCGGGCCGGAACCGTGGCTCTGCCAACCGCATTACAAGGTGTCACAAGAACAGCGGGGGTCACCCAAGGACACCCAGTGAACCATGGCTCGTTCAGCAAGCAAAAAACAGAGCCCGCATTTACCGCCGCAACCCGACCGGGTCGACCGCGATAAATTGCGGCCGTTCGACGCCCGGGAACTCGACAAGTTGCCGTTGGCCACCGACCAGGATCCCCCCTATCGCCCATGGTGGGTGGTCGACCGGCTCTAATGTGGTGGACTTGACGTTGCGATCACGCTTGCGGCGAGCGCGTCGTCGGAACGTCAAGTCCAGGCTGCAAACGGAGCCGAACGTCGGAACCGGGACACTAGCCGGTGACACGGCAAGCGGTATTGACCAAGACCGACGGCATCGGGGTCGTTGCCGAACAACACGCCGCCGACGAGGTCGAACTGCGCGCCGGCGCAGGGGAACCGGTTGTTGTCGAGCCGAAATTCGTTCAGTAACGCTCGTTTGTCGTTCAGCGTCGAGAGGCTTCCATGTCCAGACTGGGTATCACAATGCTTGTCGTGGCGGCGACCCTGTGTGCAGCGGTGCCCGCTTCGGCGCGGACCGTTTTTGATGGACAATGGAGCGTGGCGATCATCACCGAGCGCGGCACCTGCGACCGCGGATACCGCTACAGCATCAACATCCGCGACGGGATCGTCCACTATGGTGGCGACGTGGTCGACATGGAGGGGCGCGTGGCGCGCAACGGCGCGATCCGGGTGACCGTCGCACGCGGAAACCAGATCGCATACGGCACCGGCCGCCTCGGCCGCGATTCCGGCCAGGGCGTGTGGCGCGGCAAAGGCAACGGCGACAGCTGTTCCGGCCGATGGGAGGCGGAACGCCGTTGACGCCGACGCCCGCCGGATATCCCGTATCCGGGGCATGTCGTGCCGCCCTTGAATCTTCGGAGATGGGGGATTGGGGCGGCGCGCCCGCACCGGGTTGACCGAAGCCCGCACCATCCGAGCAGCGGAACCGCCGGGTATCCCCCGGATTTGACATTCGTCTCTCCTGGCGCAACAGCTTGCGCGGTGCGGCGGTCGCTTGGCCGAAGCGAAAGCCTGCGCATTCCGACGGCCGCCGGTCCAGGGGCGGCTCCGCCCTTCGCCGGCCCTGCCTCGGCAGGCCATTTCCCGAACTCGTCATTTCCCGATCTTGGATCAAGGACCGCCGACGTGACTGCAGCGCCTGCAAACGGCTTTTTCGTTCCGCATGATCTCGAAGCGCCGCTGCGCGGCAACGCGGCCGGCCCGCTCGCCGGGCTGATCACCGTGGTGAAGGACATTTTCGACATCGCCGGCACCCGCACCGGCGGCGGCAGTCCCGACTGGCTGGCGGCTCATCCCCCCGCCGCCACCCACGCGACGGTGGTCGCCAAGCTCATCGACGCCGGAGCGACGATCACCGGCAAGACGATCTGCGACGAATTCCTCTTCAGCGTCACCGGGAAAAACGCCCATTACGGCACGCCCGCCAACCTGCGCGCTCCCGGCCGCCTTCCCGGCGGATCGTCAAGCGGTTCGGCCGCGGCGGCGGCGGCCGGCGCCTGCGATTTCTCCATCGGCAGCGACACCGGCGGGTCGGTCCGGCTGCCCGCCGCGTTCTGCGGCCTCTACGGCCTGCGCCCGACCCACGGGCGCGTGAGTCTGACCGGCGTCATGCCGATGGCGCCGTCGTTCGACGCGGCCGGCTGGGTCTCCGCCAGCCCCGGCGTGTTCCGTCGCGTCGGTCCGGTCCTGTTGGAAGGCCCGGCGGTGGCCGCTGCGCCGACGAGCCTGATCATCGCCGACGACGCCTTTGAGCAGGCCGATCCCGGGGTCGCGGCAGCCGGGCACGCGTTCCTGCGCCGCGCCGCAGCGAACCTGCCGCCGGCGATCCACCGCACCATCGCGACCGGGGGGTTCGACGACTGGCGCGAGGCGTTCCGGGTCATCCAGGGCCGCGAGGTATGGGAGGCCCATGGTGGTTTTATCAGCCGCGCCGCTCCACGGCTCGGGCCGGGGGTGAAAGAACGAATGGAATTCGCCGCGTCGGTGGGTGTCGAGCATGCGGCGGCGGCCCGCGAGGTCGCCGCGGCCGGACGCCGACATTTGCATGCATTGCTGCCGCCTGGCACCATCCTGGCGCTGCCGACGGTGCCATGCATTGCCCCGCTCATCGACATGCCGGCAGACGCACTCGAATCGTTCCGCATCCGGGTCATGCGATTGAGCTGCATCGCCGGAATCGCCGGATTGCCGCAGGTCAACCTCCCGATCGGCACGGTGGACGGATGTCCGGTCGGGCTGTCGCTGATCGGTTGGGTCGGTGGCGACGAAATCCTGCTCGACCTTGCTGGTACGCTGGCGCGGTACTGCGGCGGATGCGCCGAGACCGACTGATCCGCTTCCGCCGAGACGCCCCTGGGTCCCTGGGCCTATGTCCCCGGGGGCACGGCCGCGACGCCGGGTCCCGGACTTGTTGTCGGCAGGGCCGCGGGGCCGCCCCCGCGCCGACCGCTTTGATCTCGATCCTTTGACTATGATCAAGGCGGTAAGCCGCGGCGCTTCCTTTAGTCCTGTGATGGTCGACCCCCTGGTACTCGCGGAACGCAGCGTCCCCCGCTACACGTCGTATCCGACGGCGCCCTACTTTTCGCCGTCGGTGGACGCTGCGACATATGCCGGCTGGCTCGCCGCCCTGCCGGCCGCCAGCCGCCTGTCGCTCTATCTGCACGTTCCCTATTGCGAGAACATCTGTCTCTACTGCGGCTGCCTGACCAAAGCGGTGCGCCGACGCGAGCCGATCGACCTCTACGCGGCACGGCTCGCGGCCGAGATCGATCTCCTCGCCGCCGTCCTGCCGTCGCGCGGCATCGCCCACTTGCATTGGGGCGGCGGGACACCATCCATCCTCGGCAGCCGGCATCTGTCCGAACTCGCCGAACGGCTGGCGGCACGCTTCGACCTGTCGGCTCTGCGCGAGCACGCGATCGAGCTCGATCCGCGCCGGATGTCGCCTGCCTTCGTGCGTGCCCTCGCCGGCATCGGCATCGACCGCGCGAGCCTCGGCGTACAGGACTTCACCCCGCACGTGCAGAACGCGATCGGCCGCGTGCAGTCGTTCGAGCAGGTGCGTGACGCCGTCGCGCTGCTGCGCGCCAGCGGAATCGAACGCATCAACATGGACCTGATGTACGGGCTGCCGCGCCAGAGCGTCGACGACGTCGTGCGTAGCGCCGAACTGGCGGCTTCGCTCGGACCGCAGCGCATCGCCCTGTTCGGCTATGCCCACGTCCCCTGGTTCCGACATCATCAAAAGCTGATCGACGACGCGACCCTGCCCGGAGCGGCCGAGCGCCTGGCGCAGATGAGCGCCGCCGGCCGCGTCTTCCTCGAACGCGGCTACGCGGCGATCGGGCTCGACCATTTCGCCCTGCCGGACGACGAACTCGCCATCGCACAGCGCGCCGGCCGGCTGCACCGGAATTTCCAGGGCTACACCGCCGACCAGGCGGACGCGCTGATCGGCATCGGCACGTCCTCGATCGGCCACCTTCCCCAGGGTTTCGTGCAGAACGCCCCCGACATCGGCGGATATGCCCGGGCGATCGACGCGGCAGCTTTTGCCGTGACCAAGGGCGTCGCGTTCTCCGCCGACGACCGGTTGCGCGGTCACGTCATCGAACGGCTGATGTGCGATCTCACGGTCGACCTCGACGCCGCCATGGCGACCGTGCCGGAGGCTGCCGTAGGGGACGGATTCGCCGCCGAGATCCTGGCGCTCGGGCCGCTGGTCGAGGCCGGCATGGTCGAGATCGGAGGCCACCGCATCGGCGTGACCGAACGCGGCCGTCCGTTCGTGCGGCTGGCCGCCGCGGTCTTCGACGCCTATCTGCCGCAGAACCGCAGCCGCCACTCGGTCGCGGTATAGAATTCCCCGTCGCCGACCGGTCTTTCCACAGGGGCATTGTCACGCGCCGGGTGCCGGGCGTAAACACGGGTGTCCCCTGGTCATCCCCGATTTCGCCGATGAAGCCACCCCGCATCCGCTCGGTACACATATTTGCCGCCGCCACATTGGGCGGCATGGCGAGCGCGCTGGTGATCCAGGTGGCCCTCGCCCGCGGCGGGATCGCGGTCACCGACGCGTGGCGCAACCTGTTCGTCACCAGCGGCGATCTGCTGCGGTCGGCGATCGCCTGGTGGTCGGTCGCGGGTGCATCGATGCTGGGCGGGTTTGTGACCGCCTCGGTGATGCGCCGGTTCGTGTGGCTGCATCTGCGGTTCCTGCGCGGATGGCTGCTGGCGCTCCTGGTCGTCGGCCTCGCGGTGGTGGCGCGCGATCTGCCGCGCGGCGACGGAATCGCACACGCCGCCCACCTGATCGCGAGCGCAAGCGCCCTCCTTCTCTCGTTCCTGATGGCGGGCTTCGGCGGCTACTTCGCCCTGCGCCGCTGAGCGCACCGCGACCGGTCCCGCCCGATCGCCGCCCGGGTCCGGCTCGCCACCGGATTCGGACCATGCGCGCTCATTCCGGCTGTTTCGGCCGCTGACCCAGCCATTGATAGAACCGCGCGGCAATCACCATGAACAACGTCATTTCCACCGCCCCGACGGCGGCGTATGCGACACCCCGGATCAGCCCCGCGACGATGTTGCCGCCGACCAGCTGTTGGACGGCGTATCCGATGAACGTTCCCACCATCATGACCGGCAACACGGCGCCGATGCCGACCGCGAAGATCCGCCACGCCTGCCCCTTGGTGTCCGCGAGCGCCTGCGCCAGGCTCGCGTACGGAGCGTCGACGGCGATGGCCGGAAACAGAACGACCAGGCGCAAGCCGAAGACCATGACGGCCAGGTACCAGATCGCGACGAGAATCACGATGCCGCCCGGCGGCGACGCCTGCAGCACGAACAAGGGAGCCGCCGCCAGCACCGAAAACGCCGCCCAGGTCGTGAAGAACAACTGGAAGCGCGGCTCGCGCAGCGCGAGCCGGTAGGTCGTCGTCCGCTCTCCCAACAGGACGAACCGCTGCACCGCGATGAGGTAGGGCGTGAGCAGGAACACCTGCACGAGCCCGATGACGAACCCCATCAGGATGGCGGCATTCGGCCGCACAGACGCAGCAGCGGCGGCTTCGGGGCCGATCCTGGTCGCCGCGATCACCGCGACCGCGACCACCATCGGGCCGCCCAGCGCGCGCGTGATCGTCATCAGGTCACGATAGATCAGCGCGACCGTTTCCGTGATCGAAGGCATGAATTCCTCGGCTTCATAACCATCGGGACCGTCGATGGACCCGCAACGCCTTGCACTGTGTCCGCTCGATCACGGCGCGATCGGCGGATGGCTCGTATTAGCAGGCCCGGAGACCGTCGGCATCAAGCAGAAACCGTCGAGCGGCCGGGGAGGCGGGGCCGGCCTCAACGCACCAGCTCCCGCATGGCACGGTCGAGCCCGTCCAGGGTCAGCGGATACATGCGCTCCGCCATCAGGTGCCGGATCATCCGGGTCGACTGGGTGAAGTCCCATTCCTCCTCCACCACCGGATTGAGCCAGACGCAGGCCGGATAGGTGCGCATGACACGATCGAGCCACACCTGCCCGGCCTCCGGATTGCTGTGCTCGACCGAGCCCCCCGCCATGACGATTTCGTACGGACTCATCGCGGCATCGCCGACGAAAATCACCTTGTAGTCGTGCGGATAGGTGTGCAGCACGTCCCAGGTCGCGGTTTGCGCGTCCCAGCGCCGCCGGTTTTCCTTCCACACCCGTTCGTACAGGCAATTGTGGAAGTAGAAGTGCTCCATGTGCTTGAACTCGGTGCGGGCCGCCGAAAACAATTCTTCGGTGATCCTGATATGCCAGTCCATCGAGCCGCCGACGTCGAAGAACAACAGCACCTTCACGGCATTGTGCCGCTCCGGCCGCATCCGAAGATCCAGGTAGCCCTTGTGCGCGGTCTCCCGGATGGTGTGGTCGAGGTCGAGTTCCTCGGGCGCCCCGGTGCGGGCGAACTTGCGCAGGCGCCGCAGCGCCACTTTGATGTTGCGGGTCCCGAGCTCGACATTGCCGTCGAGGTCCTTGAACTCGCGCTTGTCCCACACCTTGACGGCGCGAAAATGGCGGTTGGCATCCTGGCCGATGCGGATGCCCTCGGGGTTATAGCCGTAGGCGCCGAACGGCGAGGTGCCGGCCGTGCCGATCCATTTCGATCCGCCCTGATGGCGGTCCTTCTGCTCCCGCAACCGCTTGCGCAACGTCTCCAGCAGCTTGTCGAGGCCGCCCATCGCCTCGATCAGCTTCTTTTCCTCCTCGGTGAGGTGTTTTTCGACGAGCCTTTCGAGCCACGCCGCCGGGATTTCCACCGAATCCGCGTCGCTCAGGAGATCCAGTCCCTCGAATACCTGCGCGAACACGCGGTCGAACTTGTCGAGGTTGCGCTCGTCCTTGATCAGCGTTGCGCGCGACAGATAGTAGAAATCCTCCACCCGGCGGCCCGCGAGGTCGGCCTCCATGGCTTCCATCAGGGTCAGATACTCGCGCAACGTCACCGGAACGCCGGCGGACTTGAGAGCGCTGAAAAAACGGACGAACATGGACGGGAACATCCAGACTGCCGGCAGCGCCGTCAAGGCGGTCGGTGTCACAGATGGCACATTTGCGCCGCCCATGATTGGCAGCCCCTGTTTGTCATGCTCCTGCCGTGTTGTTGCGGCGCTGTGGCTTTCCGTGTTCCAGTCTGAGAAGTCTGCGGGAATTTTCCAATGTCCGGCCTGACGCTCCAATGCGGAGCAGCCCTGATCGCGGCTTTCATCGCCGCAACAGCCACACCCGCCGCGGCGCAGACGCCGGCCCACCCCCCCGTGGATCAAGCTCCCGCGACCGAAGCTCCCGCGCCCCCGACGCCGCCCCAAGACCCGATGCCGCTCGAGCCCTCGGGTTCCCCGACGATCACCGCCCCCCTCACCGCCCCGGTACCCGAGGCCGCAACCGATGTCACCGTCGCCTGGGAGGTGAAGAACCGCTTTCGCCTGTTCAAGGACGAGAGTGACTTCAACCGCCACGTCGCCGCCCAGGCTGGCGGCGTGCTGGCGGCCGAACAGCGGCTTGCGCGTGACAGCGACGGGCGCGGCTGGGCCCGCGACACGGTCACCCGCCTGTGCATGGACGGGGCCGGCACCCTCACCGACACCTGCGTGCGCGACGGGGTTCGCGAGCCCTACCTCACGCCGGTCGACCACCGTATTTCGGTGCGGCTCACCGGCGCGGTCACGCCCGGCTCGATCTGTGCCTGGACATTCGACAACGGCGAAGCCGCCGCCCATACCGTTACCAAGCAGTGCAACGAAGACGTGGGCCTGCGGGCACGCTATGGCCTGACCACGGGGGTGACGGTGGACATCACCCCGCCGGCGGATACCACGCGACGCGCCACAGGAGAGATCGCGGTGCGCGATCTGCTGATCGCCGGCCTCGGCGACTCGATCGCGTCAGGCGAAGGCAATCCGGACCGACCGGTGGCGCTGGACGACTGGGGTTTCTGCTTCCGCACCTTCGGCGGCGGCCGCGGCGAGTATTACCGCCCCGGCCGCGTCGGCTACAAGGGCAATCGGGCGTGCGACACCACGCCGGGCGGCAGCGGCAGCAACATGGCCGAATGGTCGCGGTTGTCGGCGCGCTGGATGAGCGCGGCCTGCCACCGATCATTGTACGGCTACCAACTGCGCGCCGCGCTCGCGCTCGCGGTGGAGAACCCGCAGATCGCGGTGACCTTCCTGCCGCTCGCCTGCACCGGTGCGACCATCGAGGCGGGCCTGTTCGGCAGCCAGCCCGCCCGCGAACTCGCCTGCGGGCCGGCGGCCGATGCGTCATGCCCGCGGGCGATGCCCGGCCAGATCGGCCAGTTGCGCGAACTCGCCACCCGCGCCCGGAGACTCAAGCCCGACCGCACGCTCGACCTCGTTTACCTGACCATCGGCGCCAACGACATCAACTTCACCGGCCTGGTCGCGGACGTGATCATCGAGGCAGGGCCCGAGCGCACCCTCGCCCGGCGCGCCGGCGTGATCGGGTCGATCGAGGACGCCCAGTTGATCCTCGAGCACAGGTTGCCCGCCGGGTTTGCTCGCCTGCGCGCCGCTCTCAAGCCGCTGGTCGGCGGCAATCTCGACAAGGTGGTGTACGTGCCCTACGGCAACCCGGCGATGAGCCGGAACGGGAATCCGTGCGCCGGATCGCGCGACGGCGTCGACATCCACCCCGCCTTCGGGCTCGATGGCGCGCGGCTGCGGGCGACCGCGCTGTTCGTGCAGGACCGTTTCCTGCCCGCCCTCGCGGCGCTCGCGACCTGCACCGGCGACATCGCCTGTGAGGCGGACGAACGGATGAGCTTCGCCGACGGCCATCAGGCGGCCTTCCTCGAACACGGTTTGTGCAGCCGCGGCGAGGCCGATCCCGAATTCGACCGCGAGTGCTTTTCGCCGGACGGCAGGAGCTTCGTCGACAGCCCGGTGGAAGGCGCCGACGACCCGCTCGCCTGCGGACAGCCGGCAAACGATTTCCGCGCCTATGCGTCGCGCCTGCGGTGGGTCAGGACCGCCAACGACAGCTATTTCGCCGCCATGACGTTTCCGCAAGGCGCTTCGTCGATGCGGCCGAGCGATCTGCACGACGCCAGCTGGGGCATTCTCTCCGCGGTCTACGGCGGCGCCGTCCATCCGACCGCCGAGGGTCATGCCGCGATGGCGGATGCCGCGCTCGCCCCGTCGCGCGGGCTGCTGCACCTCGACCGTCCGGTCGCGCCGGCCGTGCCGCCGGAATCGGCCACGCCGCCAGCGCCGCCCGAACCCGCCGCGGACGACGGCGACCGGGCGCCGCACTGAGTTGCGGCACTCATTCGGGTCGTACGCGTCGGCGCACCAACGACGCTGACGACGGTCACACCACCCCGAGCTTCTTCTGCAGGCTGGTGGACGACGTCGTGTACTGGAACACGAGCCGCTTGTCCGGATAGACGTAGTGATGGGCCTTCTGGGCCATCAAGGCGCCTTCGTGGAAGCCGGACAGGATCAGTTTGAGCTTGCCCGGATAGGTGTTGATGTCGCCGATGGCGAAGATTCCGGCGACGCTGGTCTCGAATGCGGCGGTGTCGACCGGGACCAGTTCGCCGGCCAGTTCGACGCCCCAGTCGGAAATCGGGCCGAGCTTCATCGTCAGCCCGAAGAACGCCAGCATGGCGTCGCAGTCGATCCGGTACGGCTCGCCCTTGTCGGGTCGCGCCAGCACCCCGGTCAGCCGGCCATCCGCGCCTTCGAGCGCGGTCACCTGACCCAGCTTCAGGTCCATCTTTCCGTCGGCGACCAGCGCGCGCATCTTGTTGACGCTGTCGGGGGCGGCGCGGAACTGGTCGCGACGATGCAGCAGCGTCACGCGCTCGGCGATCGGCTGCAGGCTGAGCGTCCAGTCGAGCGCGGAATCGCCGCCGCCGGCGATCAGCAGGCGCTTGCCGCGAAAATCCTCCATCTTGCGCACGGCGTAAAACACCGAGATGCCCTCGTAGGCCTCGATGCCGGGCATCGGCGGACGTTTGGGCTGGAACGAGCCGCCACCGGCGGCGATCACCACCACCTTGGTCTCGAAAACCTTGCCGCCGCTGGTGGTCAGCCGAAACAGCGGATCACCGATCTTCTCCACCTTTTCGACCATTTCGTTGAGGTGAAAGGTGGGATCGAACGGCCTCACCTGTTCCATCAACTGGCGCACCAGGCCATGGCCGGAGATCTCCGGAATGCCGGGAATGTCGTAGATCGGCTTCTCAGGATAGAGTTCGGCGCACTGGCCGCCGACCTTGTCGAGAATATCGACCAGGTGGCATTTCATATCGAGCAGCCCGAGTTCGAACACGGCGAACAGACCGCACGGTCCGGCGCCGATGATCACCACGTCGGTCCTGATGACGTCGTTCATGCCTTCATCCTTGCCGCCGACAGCCCGTCGGCCTTGCGCTTGGTAAAAAAGTTCCGGGTGGTCGTCCACGTATCTGCCATGGCGCCGATACCATTGCCAAGGCCCCGCAGGCGGGCCAACACCGTCCGGAAAACGCGCCGGCCCCGAGACATTGTCGTTCCTCGCCGCCTTGGACGGCGTGCGGAAACCGCGAACACGGTGCGTTGGGGTTGTCATGCGAGGCCGGGCGCACACCCGGAACGGCCGGGGGCTTGCTCAATCACCCTCCGGGTGGCTATGCGGAGGCGAAAGGATCCTTCCGTGCCGACATCCCGCTCCCTCCCGCGCCGCAGCGAATTCTCCCATTGGACCACCGATACGGTGCGATACGCCGACCTCGATCGGCAGAACCACGTCAACAACGCGGTCTATTCGACCTATTTCGAAACCGGGCGGGTCATGTTGCTGCGCGATCCGGA
>JAVBUK010000266.1:0-5089 GCA_031555345.1 Xanthobacteraceae bacterium
CCGTGTGAAAGCGAAGTCGGCTTCCCAGTCGCCGGAATCGAGCCAGTCGTAGAAGATGCCGCCGACGCCGCGCGGTTCGTTGCGGTGTGCGAGAAAGAAATACTCGTCGCACCACGCCTTGAACCGGTCGTAGGGCGCCACCGCGGCATGGGCGTCGCACGCCGTCCGCAGGGCGGCGTGGAACGCCTCGGTGTCGGGGTCGTGCCGGGAGCGGCGGCGGTCGAGCGACGGCGTGAGGTCGGCGCCGCCGCCGAACCACGTCCGGGTGGTGACGACGAAGCGCGTATTCATATGCACCGCCGGCACGTGGGGGTTCCAGTGGTGCGCGATGAGCGAGATGCCCGAGGCCCAGAAACGCGGGTCGGCATCGGCGCCCGGGATGTCCTTGCGGAACTCCGGCGCGAACGCGCCGTGGACGGTCGAGACATGCACGCCGACCTTTTCGAACAGGCGCCCCGACATCATCGACATGACGCCGCCGCCGCCCGGGCCACCGGTGTGATCGGTCCGGCGCCAGGGGGTGCGCCGGAAACGTCCAGGGACGCCCGCATAGCGCGGGGCGGGCGCCTCGTCCTCCAGCGCTTCGAAGGCCGCGCAGATCCGATCGCGCAGGGATTCGAACCAGGTGCGCGCGCGGGCCTTGCGTTCGTCCAGAACGTCGGCGGAGGTCAGGGACATGGCGTCGTGCCGCTCGGGAATCCTCCGCTCTGTTGCAAAGTCGGACCGCCGCGTCAATCCTCGGGTCTCGCGTCGGCGCCGCCCGCCGGTGCTGCCTGGGGCGCGACCGGCCGTTCGCGGTCGCGCGGCCGAGGCATCAGCGCTCGGTCGGTCCGGCCGCCGGCCGGGCCTGGCGCAGGGCTTCGCCGGCCACCATGGCGCAGGCCATGGCGATGTTGAGCGACCGCAGACCGGGGCGTATCGGAATGGCGAGCCGCAGGTCGGCCGCCGCATGCACGGCGTCGGGGACGCCGGCCGACTCGCGGCCGAACAGCAGAACGTCGTCCTCGCCGTAGGGATGATCGAGATAGCTGCGGGTGGCTTTGGTGGTGAACAACACCAGCCGCCGCCGGCCGGTCCGCCGCCAGGCCTCGAACGCATCCCAGGACACGTGCCGGACCAGGGCCACCTGGTCCAGATAGTCCATCCCGGCGCGGCGAAAGGCCCGGTCGGTGACCGGGAACCCGGCCGGCTCGATCAGATGCACCTCGACCCCCAGACAGGCCGCGAGGCGCAGAATGGTGCCGGTGTTCTGGGGGATATCGGGTTCGAACAGCGCGATTTTCATCAGCCGGAGGATCCGCTACGCCGGGCCTTGGTCCGGGGCCGCAGCATAGACCTCGGGCGGCGGCGAAAACAGGGTTTCTACTTTAGACAACAGGCTCCTGGCCGGGCTTGCACTCTCCCGGTAAGGGTGCCAATAGAACACCATCCATCGTGTTGCCGGGCCTGCTTGCCGACCAGGCAGGCCGCGGCCGAACGGGCCGGCCCCGGGGGGCGGACGCCCGTGGGGGTTGGCGCAAGTGGAAATGGATACCTCGCACGATCTGCCGCCGCATCGCCATTTCTGGAAAGGACCGCCGCTGTGACGACAGTGTCTTCGGCCGAGCCGACACGCCGTGATTTCATCTACGTGGCGACCGGTGCGGCCGGCGCCATCGGGGTGGCCGCGACCCTGGTGCCGCTGGTCGCGCAGATGAACCCGGACGCGTCGACCATCGCGGCCGGCGCTCCGGTCGAGGTCGATCTGGCGCCGATCGCCGAAGGGCAGATGATCAAGGTGTTCTGGCGTTCCAAGCCGATCTTCATCTTCCATCGCAGCAAGAAGGAGATCGAGGCGGCGCGGGCGGTGACGGTCGCCAGCCTGCCGGATCCGCAGTCCGACGAGGCGCGGGTCAAGCCGGGCCACGAGCAGTGGCTGGTGGTGATCGGCATCTGCACCCATCTCGGCTGCATCCCGCTCGCCCACCAGGGACCCTACGGCGGCTGGTTCTGCCCCTGCCACGGTTCGGTCTACGACACCGCGGGGCGCATCCGCCAGGGACCGGCGCCGACCAACCTGACGCTGCCGCCCTACCGCTTCGCTTCCGACACCAAGATTCAGATCGGCTGACGTTCAGCAGCACGGGACGACATCATGAGCGGACATTCGACCTTCGAGCCGAAAAACGCCTTCTTGAAGTGGTTCGAGGCGCGGCTGCCGATCCTCGGCCTCCTCAACGCGTCGTTCGTCGTTTATCCGACGCCGCGCAACCTCAACTACTGGTGGACGTTCGGCGGCATCCTGTCGTTCATGCTGGCGGCGCAGATCGTCACCGGCATCGTGCTGGTGATGCACTACACCCCCCACGCCGATCTGGCGTTCAACTCGGTCGAGGCGATCATGCGCGACGTCAACTACGGTTGGCTGCTGCGCTATCTGCATTCGAACGGCGCCTCGATGTTCTTCATCGCGGTCTACGTCCACATGTTCCGCGGCCTCTACTACGGGTCGTACAAGGCGCCGCGCGAGATCCTGTGGATCCTCGGCGTGATCATCTACCTCTTGATGATGGCGACCGGCTTTCTCGGCTACACCCTGCCGTGGGGCCAGATGAGCTACTGGGGCGCCACCGTCATCACCAACTTCTTCTCCGCCGTACCGTTGGTCGGCGAACCGCTGGTGACCTGGCTGTGGGGCGGCTTCGCGGTCGGCAATCCCACGCTCCAGCGCTTCTTCGCGCTGCATTACCTGCTGCCGTTCGTGATCGCCGGCGTGGTGGTGCTGCACGTGTGGGCGCTGCACGTCGCCGGCCAGAACAACCCCGACGGGGTCGAACCGAAGTCCGACAAGGACACGGTGCCGTTCACGCCCTACGCCACGGTCAAGGACCTGTTCTTCATGGCCGTGTTCTGCATCCTGTTCGCCTGGTTCGTGTTCTACATCCCGAACTATCTCGGCCACGCCGACAACTACATCCCGGCCAACCCGGGCGTCACCCCGGCCCACATCGTGCCGGAATGGTACTACCTGCCGTTCTACGCCATCCTGCGGGCGATCCCCAACAAGCTCCTGGGCGTGGTGGCGCTGTTCGGCGCGATCGTCATCCTGGCGTTTCTGCCCTGGCTCGACCGCTCCAAGGTGAAGTCGGCGAAGTATCGGCCGCTGTACCGGCTCTTCTTCTGGTTGTTCGTGGCGGTGTGCCTCGCGCTCGGCTGGCTCGGCTCCAAGCCGGCGGAAGGCAACTACGTGTTGTTCTCGCGCCTGTTCACCTTCTGGTACTTCTTCCATTTCGTCGGGGTGTTGCCGCTGCTCAACCGCTTCGAGACCCCGAAGCCGGTGCCGAACTCGATTTCCGAAGCCGTGCTCGAGCGCAAGAAGGGCATCGCGGCGGTCTTGTTGGCGCTGGCGGTCGGCGCCGCCACGCTCGCCGGCTCGCCCGGCCCGGCGATCGCCCAGGAGCCGGCGGCCGAGACCGCATCGGCCGACACCGAGCACGGCCCGCCCGCCCCGCCGCGCGAAAAGTGGTCGTTTGCGGGGCCGTTCGGCACCTACGACCGCGGCCAGCTGCAGCGCGGGTTCAAGGTCTACAACGAGGTCTGCAAGGCCTGCCACGGGCTGTCGCTGCTGTCGTTCCGCAACCTGTCCGAGCCCGGCGGGCCCGGCTTCACGCCGGCCGAGGTCGCGGCGATCGCCGGCCAGTACACGGTCAGGGACGGGCCGAACGACCAGGGCGAGATGTTCGAGCGGGCGGCCCGCGCCGGTGACCGTTTTCCCTCGCCGTTCCCCAACGAACAGGCGGCGCGCGCGGCCAACGGCGGGGCGAACCCGCCCGACATGTCGGTGCTGGCCAAGGCCCGCACCTACGAGCGCGGCTTTCCCTGGTTCCTGATCGACATCGTCTCCCAGTATCAGGAGCACGGGGTCGACTACATCGCGGCCCTGCTGCAGGGCTACCACGAGGCACCGGCCGGCTTCGCGCTGCCATCCGGCGCGACCTACAACGAATTTTTTCCCGGCCATGCGATCGGCATGCCCCAGCCGCTGCAGGACGGCCAGGTCGGCTACACCGACGGCGCGCCGCAGACCGTGCGCCAGTACGCCAGGGACGTCTCGGCCTTCCTGATGTGGACCGCCGAACCGCACCTGGAAGCGCGCAAGCGCATCGGCTTCCAGGTCATCATCTTCCTGATCGTGCTGACCGGCCTGTTGTACTTCACCAAGAAGAAGGTGTGGATGAAGGTCGGCAAGGCGCACGGCCTCACGGCCGGCGAGGATCCCCGCGCCACCGGCGGGTGATGGGCGCGGATGCCGGCGGATCGGCGGGAATGGTGGGCGTGGCGCCCGAGGGGGCCGCCTAATGGGGATCTCGAAAGAGCCGCTTCTCGACATCATGCTTCGCATGGCGGCAAATCTCGCATGTATAAAGGCCCATGCGACAGAAACCGACCCTCATGAGGTGACGCAGTGCATTAATTCGTTCTTCGGCGCCCTTGGCTCATCCGTTCGAGGCGACGTGCGACGAACTGGAGAGGCTGCCTTGAACGAAGCGGAGAACTGCGAACGACTGCCGACCGCGAGGGGTACACCTGCGGATCGGGATGTGGCCTCCTTGGGCGACCTGTTGCGCCTTCTGCGCAACGGTATGGCGCGGCGAAATATCGAATTCGTCTCCGATGGGAGGGGACAAATTCATTCCTTGCGCGTATGGATCACAAATCCCGCAACTGAAAGACGGACAACACGTCCAGCCTTCGCGGTCGACACCATGCGTCGACTGCTCGGGCTGATCGAGGAGCTACGCGAAAGATTCGACCCCTATATTTTGGAGGCCGGATGAACGTTCCCGCCCACCCGAAAATCTACCACATCGTCCATGTCGACAATCTCGCCTCGATCCTCGCGGACGGATGCCTGTGGTCAGATGCCATCATGGTTCAGCGGCGGGGTGGTAGGGTCATCGGCAACAACGAAATCAAAGCGGACCGGCTTCGTCTGCCTGTCAGCTGCCACCCGGGGACATGTGTCGGCGACTACGTGCCGTTCTATCTCTGCCCGCGATCCGTGATGCTCTATGTCATCTTTAAGCAAAACCATCGGAATGTGGTGTTT
>JAVBUK010000476.1:0-5608 GCA_031555345.1 Xanthobacteraceae bacterium
GGCCAGGCCGACCACCAGATTGAGGAACACCGCCAGGATGATGCGGGTGGAGTGCAGGGCCAGGTAGAGGATCAGCAGAACGACCGCGATCGTCACCGTGGCGTTGAGCGCCGCGTTTTCGCGCAGCGTGCCGAACTCCTCGTCCGAAATCGGCACCGGGCCGGTCAACCGCACCGTCGCGCCGTACTCGGATTTCAGGTCGAGATCGACGGCGGCCTGGCGGATCCCCTCCGAGGCCTTCAATCCCGGCTCCAACGCCTGATAATCGAGCACCGGCCGGACGATGATCAGTTGCCGCAGCTCCGACGGACCGGCCGGGCCATTGACCATCTCGTACCACGAGAACGTGGCGTCGCCGCCGGCCAGGGCTTTCTCCACCGTGTCGGCGGCCATCGACAGCGGCCGCTGGAGGCCGTCGAGCGTGATCTGCCCGGACCGGGCCCCGATCAGGCCGAAGGACAATGCCTGGATCACACCACGCAAACTCGGATCGCTCGCCAGGGCGTTGACCAGAGGCGCCGCGCGCCCGAGCTGGTTGAGGTTTTGCGACAGTTCTTCCGTCGGCATGAACAGCATGCGATGCCGCTCGAAGAACGGCCCGCCGGTGGCCAACCGCACCGAGCGGAACAGGTCCTTCCTGGTTTCCAGGCGTTCGGTCAACACCTTGCCGGCAACGCCGGCCAGTTCCGGCGTGGGCGCGTCGACCACCGCGAGGATCATCTCGAATCCTTCGGGGAACGCCTTTTCGTAGGCGATCTCGCGCTGACGCCACGGCAGGTCACGCGCAATCAGGTGCTGGATGTCGGTGTTGATGGCGAAATGGCGAACCGAATAGCTGCCGCAGATCGCGGCCGACAGAACCCCGAGGGCGATCACCCCCCAGGCAAAGCGGGTGCAGAGCGTGACGGTGCGCGAGACGATGGAACTCAGCATCGAGGTCGTGGTGTCCTTGGGCCCCGGCAGGAGACGCCATGTCCCCCTTCAAGAAAATACCGCGCAGCGGGGTTAAACCAGCGCGCCCGGAGAGGCAAATACTCTCGGCACCTGCTCTCGGAACCTACTCTTTGGAACCGGACCCGCACCACGGCCGCACGCATCCGAATGTCCCAAAAGTGTCTCTATCATGATCATGACTGCGGCATGCGTTAATATGTCATTGACATACCGATCATTTTTCCAGACGACCCGCCCCGGCGGGGCCGGGGTGCCGTCGCCGGCCGTCGAACACTCTGTTTTGACAAAGAAACAATGCTTTCGAGGAGCCCCGGATGCATTTGCGCGTTACATGGTTTGATTGAGAAGTTTCATTGAGAATTTTCCCATGGTACCCATGTAGCCTTCGACCCGACAGCCGCGCCGCCGTTTTCGGGAACATTTTCGATCGTGCCCCGCTTGGCGAGGCGAAGCCGAACCGCTAGACACCCCCCATGACCCCCCCGGACATCAATCATCCATCGTCGCCCATGCGGATCATACTGGCTCAACCGAGAGGTTTTTGCGCGGGCGTCGTGCGCGCGATCGACACCGTCGAGCGGGCGCTGGAGAAATATGGCCCCCCGGTCTACGTGCGTCACGAGATCGTCCACAACACGTTCGTGGTCGAGAGCCTCAAGGCGAAGGGCGCCCGCTTCGTCGAAGAGCTGTCGGAGGTGCCGCCGAACGCCGTGGCGATTTTCAGCGCCCACGGCGTGGCGAGCGCGGTCGAGGCCGATGCCGCCGCGCGCGGCCTCAACGTGATCAACGCCACCTGTCCGCTCGTCACCAAGGTCCACAATCAAGGCAAGCGCTACGCCGCCCAGGGACGAACGCTGATCCTGATCGGCCATGCGGGACATCCGGAAGTCGACGGGACCCGCGGCCAGATTCCCGCGCCGGTGCATCTGGTGCAGACCGTGGCGGATGTTTCCGCGCTCGACATCCCGAACGACATGCCGGTCGCCTATGTGACGCAGACGACGCTGAGCGTCGACGATACCCGCGACATCATTTCCGCGTTGGAACGGCGCTTCACCGACATTTTGGGTCCCGACACCAAGGATATCTGCTACGCGACCCAGAACCGCCAGGCGGCGGTGCGCGAACTCAGCAAGGTGGTGGACGTCATCCTGGTGGTCGGGGCCAAGAACAGTTCCAACTCGAATCGGCTGCGGGAAATCGGAACCGAATCCGGCATTCCCAGCTACCTGATCGCCGACGGCAGCGAACTCCAGGCCGAATGGATGCAGGGGGCAAGGACGATCGGCGTGACCGCGGGCGCCTCCGCACCAGAGGTGCTGGTGGAGGACGTGATCGAGGCCTTGAGCCGCCTCGGGCCGGTCGAGGTGACGACCCTGCCGGGCCGACAGGAAACCATCGAATTCCGTCTTCCGACGGAGTTGACGGCAGTCTGAAACTCTTCGGCGGCACCCTGGCCCCCGAGACCGACGAGAGACAATGGCATGAGCATACCGTTTTTCAAGGAACTGCGGATCGGCGCCTACATCCTCAAGCAGAAGCTTCAGGGCCGTAAACGCTATCCGCTGGTCCTGATGCTGGAGCCGCTGTTCCGCTGCAACCTCGCCTGCGCGGGCTGCGGCAAGATCGATTATCCGGACGCCATCCTCAACCGTCGCATGAGTGTCGAGGAATGCCTGCAGGCGGCCGACGAGTGCGGCGCCCCGATGGTGGCCATCCCGGGGGGCGAGCCGCTGATCCATCGCGAAATCGACCAGATCGTGAAGGGGTTGATCGCGCGCAAGAAGTTCGTCTCGCTGTGCACCAACGCGCTGCTGCTCGAAAAGAAGCTGCACCTGTTCGAGCCGTCGCCCTATCTGTTCTTCTCGGTCCATCTCGACGGCCTGAAGGACCATCACGACAAGTCGGTGTGCCAGGAGGGCGTGTTCGACAAGGCGGTCGCGGCGATCAAGACCGCCAAGGCCAAGGGCTTCGCCGTCAACGTCAACTGCACGGTGTTCGACGGCTATCCGGCCGACGAGCTCGCCCGCTATCTCGACTTCACCGCCGAGCTCGGCGTCGGCGTCTCGATCTCGCCCGGCTACGCCTACGAGCGCGCCCCCGACCAGGAACACTTCCTCAATCGCCGCAAGACCAAGGAGCTGTTCCGCAAGGTGTTCGCGCTCGGCAAGGGCAAGAAGTGGAGCTTCATGCATTCCGGCATGTTCCTCGACTTCCTCGCCGGCAACCAGAGCTTCCATTGCACGCCCTGGGGCATGCCGACCCGCAACATCTTCGGCTGGCAGAAGCCCTGCTACCTGCTCGGCGAAGGATCGGTCGCCACCTTCAAGGAACTGATGGAGACGACCGACTGGGATTCGTACGGCACCGGCAAGTACGAGAAATGCGCCGACTGCATGGCGCATTGCGGCTACGAAGCGACCGCCGCCGCCGCCACCATGCAACGCCCGTTCGAAGCGATGCGGGTCGCGCTCTCGGGCCCGCGGACCGAAGGACCGATGGCGCCGGAAATCCCGCTCGAGCACCAACGGCCGGCGCAATACGTGTTCTCGGAGCAGGTCCAGACGCGGTTGTCAGAGATCCGCGAAGCCGAAGCCGAGGCCAAAGTCGAGAAGTCCGCGACAGCGGCGTAGTCCGGCGAAGGCCCGCCCGGCATCGCCGCCGGCGCGGATCAGCGCCACCAGCTGCGACGGTGCGCGTACGACGTCGGCGAGGACGGTCGCGAGATCAATGCGCCCGTCGGGCTTGATCGCCCGTTTGGCCAGCGGCGGCAACGCCCGCTCGGCGGGGTCGCTGATCACCCGGATGGCCGCGAACGGAAGCCCCTTGGAAGCCGCGTAGGCCGCACCGATATGCGATTCCATGTCGACCGCCGCCGCGTCGGTTTCGCGCCGCAGCCGCGCCTTGCTGGCGGGCGCCATGATCGGCTGTTCGGCGCCGACGACGAAGCCGGTGCGGACCGGCATGCCGTGGCGTTGGACCTGCTTGGTGATGGCGCCAAGCACTTTCGCCGGCACCTTCCACACGCCGGATTCGGCGATGACCGCGCTGGCGACGACGATATCGCCGGGCCGCAGCGACGGATCGAGGCCACCGGCGATTCCGAAGCTGATCACCGCCCGTGTTTCGCCGATGTCGATGGCGGCCAGCTCGGACCGCAGGTGGTCCGGGTCGCTGCCGCTGCAAACCACACGGGTAACACCCGGGCCTTGCGCGATCCTTGATTCGCGCACCATC
This sequence comes from Xanthobacteraceae bacterium, assembly GCA_031555345.1. GTDB lineage: Bacteria > Pseudomonadota > Alphaproteobacteria > Rhizobiales > Xanthobacteraceae > Astrobacterium. The sequence goes on from JAVBUK010000476.1 coordinate 4,192, forward strand.
CCGGTGACGATCAAAACCATATGCACCACGTCCCGAATGCCGCCGCCGTCCCGGCGCGTGCAACATAACGTTCGCGCGCCACCGCCCGTAGCGGAAACATGCTTCATAACGGATAGAGAATGAATCCTCTCTGCAGTGTAGCGGGATGCGCTCCAAAATCCATCAGAACATACGCGCAATTGTCCCCGCCTGCGACCATGGCGGGTGAAGTGTCACCATTCTGCCACCCCCTCGGCACCGGCGCGATCCCGCGGCACGGTACCGGAAGCTCGACGGCCGGGTGGCGCATACCTGCTCCCTGCCGATGCGGAACGAATCGACCGCCCCCTCAGCGCATCGAGACCAAGCGGTAACCCATTGACGAACAATGCCTGCCGCCCGGGCGCGCTGGTGGCGAGCCTGGGTTGGCGCGGCCGGTCGTTCGCCGGGCGCTCGCATCATGGGCGCCGGCGGCGTCACCGGCAGGCCGGTTGGCCCCGATCCGGTGCCGGGTCGACCACCTCAGTCAGCCCGCGGCCAGCGCGGCGGCGCGGCGGCCCGACCGGATGGCGCCCTCGATGGTCGCCGGCAGACCGGTCGCCGTCCAGTCTCCCGCCAGGAACAGATTGCGCCATCCGGTCCGCGCCGGCGGTCGCTTGCGGTTTTCGCCGGGGGTCGCCGCAAAGGTCGCGCGCCGCTCGCGCACGATCTGCCACGGCGGCATCGCGCTGCCCTCGCCCATGCCGCACACCTGCGCGACCTCGCGCCATATCGTCCCGGCCAGTTCCTCACGCGGGCGATCGACCAAGCGGTCGGCGGCGCTGATGGTGACCGACAGCCGGTCCGGATAGGCGAAGACCCACTCGGTCGTGGCGCCGATCACGCCGACGATCGGCGGCGTGCCGGCGGGCGGCGCGATGCGAAAATGGGCGTTGACGATGGCGCGGTATTCCGACGGCGCCGGCAGCTCCGGCACCATCGAGACCGCGACCACCGGCGGCACCGCCAGCACGACGGCGTCGTCGGCCGCCAGCACGACGTTCTCCTCGCCGAACCGCAGCACGGCGACCCGATGGCCGTCGAAGTCGAACGACCGCAGGCGGTGACCGAACTTCACCGGCACGGCGTGCTTCCCGAGAAAGGCGAGCGCCGGATCGACGAACGCGGCGCCGAGGCCGTCGCGCGCGACCAACGGCCGGCACGCGTTCCCGCCGACCATCAGCGTCTCGCGCAGCACCGCCGCGGCGAGTTCGGCGGCGGCCTCCGGCGGTTCGACGTTGAGCGCGGCGACCAGCAGCGGCCGCAGCAGCCGATCGTACAACGCCCCCTTGCAGGCGACGACCTCGCCGATCGAAGTCCCGGCGCCCGGCCACAGCAGGCGCGCCAGCGCCAGATAATCGAACACCCCGGTGCCGGGCACGCGGCGGCGCGGATCGAA
>JAVBUK010000533.1:0-15018 GCA_031555345.1 Xanthobacteraceae bacterium
GGCAGGCCGACGCCATGGCGAAGCGGATGCGGCGGACGGAGACGCGCACCAGGGCGCCGATCTTGAGAAGCTCGAGACGGATGGTGCCGCAGGTGGCGGCCGCGAAGGCGGTGTCGGCGAGGCCGATGCGCCGCAGCGCGCCCAACAGCACATAGGCCATCGACGCGAACCACAGGCGCAGCTGATTGGCCTCGCCCCTGGTCCACTCCGCCTTGGCGACGATGCGCGCCGTCGGCTCCAGCGGTCCAGCGTGCACCAGCGGAAGTCCTTGAAGCGGCGCGCCGGCTGGCCGGTCTTGTCGGCCGCCGCCCGGGCCGCGGCCAACGCGTCCTCGATCAGGGCGACCAGACGGGTGTTGCGGGCGAGCCCGAACCGGAATAACGGCTGGTCGGGGCAGCAGGGTTTGAACCTGCGACCTGAAGTTCCCGAAACTTCCGCGCTGCCGGACTGCGCGATGTCCCGTCGCCATTGGACGGGGGATTGATACTTCGTCATGGCTCAATCGTATTGGCCACTTTCTGGCCGGAGCTTACGCCGCGGATCGCTGCGCCGGCTTCGGGAGGCTTGGGCATTTTGCTGCCCGTTCTGGGCCTATCAGGCTCGTAACCGAAAGGACGAGCTCGGGCGGCACGCGCATCCGGGCGAGTGTCAACGCGCTTACCAGCGCATCGGCCTGCCCGTTCGCGCCCAGGCTTTCCGCGATCAATTCATGGATCAGCAGCTCCGCCGTGCATAGCACCGGGAGCTTGGGGAATGAGGCTCGGCAGATCGCTCTCGCCTTGCGCTCGTCGATAAGGGCGATTCCGGATATCTCATAGGCACAAGCTATTGTGGCGGCCTCGCCGTCGTCGAGCGTGGTGGCGGTCGGGCCTTCAATGAGCGATTCATGAATCCGCAGCCCGGCGGATTGGATGGATCGAGTTCGAACAAATCCGGAACCGATAAGTTCAAGCAGCCGGTCATGGTCGCGGTGACTCTCTTTCGATCCGGCCGCCAGCTCGCTGGACGCGTTCTCCGTTACGAAGAAGGGACTGCCAAGCGCCTTGATGATGTCGGCAGCGCGGTCCGTAGCATTCAGATTGATGACAACGCTTGCGTCTGCGACGACAGCTATGCGCTGGCTAAGGGGAAAGCTTGACGAGTTCATTCGCTTCGCTTTCTTCGGTTTCCACGCCATCGAGAAGCTCTCTCACCTCGTGACGATCCAGGTGGAGCAGACGCGCGAGTTGTCCCTCGCTGTATATCTCCTTTTTCGACGCCTCTCGCGCGAGCAGGGCAAGCCGTGGCGGCACGGGCCCTTGCGCGCGGGCGGAATTGGTTTTCCGGTCCGGCAGTTCGCCCAGAAGCTGACGGACCTGTTCGTCGGTGATCCCGCCGTTGGCCGTAAACCAATCCCAGGTGCCTTCGCGCGCGAGCTTCAACTCCTCAAGGCGACGCACGAGGGCTTCGCGTGAGACATGGAATGCGTGGGCGAGCAGGATGATGTGGCGGCGAGTCAAATGCGACTGGCCAGCGGTAATTTCCGCAAAACGTTGCTTGAAGGCCCGGGCGGGCATGGTGAAAGAACGCTGAAAGCAGTTGGCATACCGCTCCTCCCGGGAGGTAAAACGCTCGTCTTCCGAAAGCGAACAAACCCGATACCTTGCCGTCCAGAGGACGCACGTAAATCCGGCCGGTGTGCACTTCCCGGTCTCGTCGGCCATTCTCGACAGGATCACCGAGTACCAGGGCGTGCTGGAAAGCTATTCCGGCAGGCTGCTTCGCTGCGTCCAGTGGGAAGCAACCCCCAAGAACAATGTGAAGGTCCTGAACGACACCGGGGATTTTTACCGCTTCTTCGACGCTACTCCGCATGCGGAATTTTTGTACGAATGCGTGCGGCAGACGATTGAGCAGGACCTCCCGAATGAGACGAACTTCCTTCGCAGCTTCGATGCCTTCCGGTCCGGAGTTGAGAACATCATCGACATGCCGGAGCGCACGCTGAATAACCTGTTTGGCTTCCTCAGGCAAAATCATGGCAAGCTTTCAAGGCGCGCCAGGGACAACGAGTTCGCTCAATTGACCCCGGAGGAGATGGAGCAAATCGAGAGGCTCTATGCGAACAGCTTTCAATAGGTGGCGCCATGCGCGATGCAGACCGGACCAAACCTATCGAGTACGCGTTTGCTGGCGCGAACGAGGAGAATGGCTGCCGGCTGTTTGCGGACGAGCGGGAAAATGACGACCTTGTGGCGTTCCATGGAGCCGCCCAAACGAACCTGTAATCGATCATCGACGACGGCTTCCGGATCGAGCCGCCGCTTCCGTCGACCTTGCATGCAAGGAATAGCTTCCTGGCCCTGAAATACGCCTGCGAGAACAGGTCGGGCGATTCTCCCAACGGATGCGGCCTGGTCGTTCGCTTTCGTTCGCTCGAAAACGTGGCCGTCGAAAGCGGTGTGATCCATGTCTACCGGCAGGAACTTCAGCCGGAGCTAATCGGATACTGCGTGATTTCTGCTTGATACGATTTTGTTTGAGGGCGCATCGTTGGGGACCGGGCCGGCAACTCTATGGTGCTGGCGTGGTTTTGGATTTGATGCGACGATGAAGAGCGCGCCGCAGGAGCGATCGGAGCGTCAAAACCACCACACCAGGAGGAATCGATGCAGGTGCAGGCCTATCTGTTTTTCGACGGCCGTTGCGAGGAGGCGATCGAATTCTATCGCGCGGCGCTCGGTGCCGAGGTCGATATGCTGATGCGCTATGGCGACAGTCCGGAGCCGGCCGGCGGTGCGGCGCCGCCGGGCGACAAGGTCATGCACGCAGCCCTGCGGATCGGCGACACGACCGTGCTGATGTCCGACGGTCACTGCAAGGGTACCCCTGCCTTCGAGGGGTTTTCGCTCACCATCATCACGCTGAGCGAGGTCGAGGCCGAAGCGCTGTTCGCGGCGCTGAGCGACGGCGGACAGGTGCGCATGCCGCTCGCCAGGACGTTTTTTTCGCCGCGCTTCGGCATGCTCACCGACCGTTTCGGCGTCGGTTGGATGATCTACGTGTCCGGTTGACGACCGGCCGCCCGCGTTCTCGGCGCGGGCGGAACCGACACCTGTCGACCCCGACAGCCGACCTCGGGAACGCGATGGCGCGCCGCGCCGGTGGCCGCCCGCAGACCTGCGGCGACGGCGCGATGTTCTCGCCGCGTCGCCTGCGCATCGACCGTGTGTCCGTGCCCGTTCGTGTTCGGCTTTCCGACCCAAGTGTGGATGGCGCTGCGAACCGTGCGCCGCGGCCCGTGCGCCTGCCGGCGCCGGTAGAACCGGGGTTTGACCAGACCGGAATTGTCCGGGCAACGGACCGCCGGAATCCGGACCAGTGTGGTGGGTTTGACGTTCGTCCGGAGCGGGCTGCAGACGGAACCGACTGTCGGATCCGGGACACCAGAAGGCCGCTGCCGCCGTGATGCCACAGAGCGGGCCCAGGACGGCATTGCGGGGCCGGCGTTCGCGTCCATCATCCCTGAACGGCATGGCAAAACCTGGAGCCGCGCGGGCGAATCGGCGAAGGTGCCGACGCATGGGGAGGCCATTTCATGGGTAGCAAGCACGTCGCGGTCCTGATGGGCGGCTGGTCGGCCGAGCGGGAGATATCGTTGCGGTCGGGCAGGGCCTGCGCGGCGGCGGCCGAAAAACTGGGGTACCGGGTCAGCCCGATCGACGTCGGGCGTGATGTCGCCGCGGTGCTGGCGGCAACCCGGCCGGATGTCGCCCTCAATCTCCTGCACGGACGGCCCGGCGAGGACGGCACCATCCAGGGCATCCTCGAAGTGATGGCGATTCCCTACAGCCACTCGGGCGTGCTGGCCTCGGCGCTGGCGATGCAGAAGGACCGCGCCAAGGTGGTGATGCAGGATGCCGGCGTTCCGGTGCCTGAAGGCAGGATGGTTTCACGGACCCTGGCCGCCAAGGAGCACGTGTTGCCGCGCCCCTACGTCATCAAGCCGGTGGCCGAAGGATCGAGCGTCGGCGTATTCATTGTCACCGAGGCCCACGCCCACCCGCCGCAGGAGCTGACGCGGGCCGATTGGGCGTTCGGCGAGGAACTGCTGTGCGAGCGGTATGTTCCCGGCAAGGAACTGACCTGCGCGGTGATGGGCGAGCGGGCGCTCGACGTGATCGAAATCGTTCCGACAGTGACGTTTTACGACTACGAGGCCAAATACGCTCCCGGTGGATCCCGGCACCTGCTGCCGGCACCGGTCGCGCCGGACATTTATGCCGAGGTGCGCCGCCTGGCGCTCGCCGCTCACCGCGCGCTCGGCTGTCGCGGCGTCAGCCGGGCCGATTTCCGCTACGACGACCGGCGGGGGCCGGAAGGGCTGTTCTGCCTCGAGGTCAACACCCAGCCGGGCATGACCGAGACCTCGCTGGTGCCCGAGATGGCTGCTCACGCGGGAATCCCGTTTCCCGAACTGGTGCGCTGGATGGTCGAGGACGCCTCGCTGAACCGCTGAGACGGCGTATCGCGGTGCGGCTGGCGGCAGGTTGCCGCCGGCCTCGAGCGACGCTCACATGCCCAGGAAGATCACTCCCGCCATCTGGCCTTCGGCGCGCCGTTTCGCGTCGTGCTGCGCCCAGGTCGCGGCGCGGCATTCCGGGGTGAGCAGGCCGCGCTTTTCTGCCAGAATCATCCACATGAACCCCCACCAGTCGGTGACGCAGCCGCCATGGACATAGTCCACCAGATCGTAGCCGTTGCGCACGGCGAAGCGGCAGGCGCGCGCGCGGGTGAGACTATCGAGCCAGGCATGATCGCGCATGGCCAGGCAGTCATCGTCGAAGTCGTCGAGCGTATAGCCCCAGATCGCGCGGCAGACGGCGTTGAATTCGCGATCGATCGCCTCGTCGGGGGCACCCTCGCGGTGCAGCCGGTGAAGTTCGCGGGTATATTCGCACAGCCGCGTCACATGAACGTAATCGATTGCAGGACCGGACATCATCGCTCTCGCCAACGCTCTCAGGGGAAGCCAGCCTAACTGATTCGTGGCAATTGTTCACTAAATGTTCTGGTCACGCAAAACGGGCTGTCCGGCGGCGTAGCCCGCGTCGGCATGTCGCGATCGTTTGTTCTGTCCGACCCTGGTCGGCATGGGCGCCTGCGTCTGGCGCATGAAACAAAACGCCAGGGTACGGGGCCCCTGCATGGAAGGTTGCCGAGTGCAAAATTTGCGCCTCGAAGACGCATTTTTACCGGAATTCACGCTCGACTTTATGTGTAGGCCATAACCCCTAAGCACACTACACGAGTTGTCGTGGGTCGGCGGCTCGACCTTTGTTGGCCACGCATGAGCACGAATCAATCCGGCCATCGTGTCTGCCCGTTTTGCGGGGTATGGATGGTCGTCCGCAAGTCCGATCGGGTAGGCGCGGCGAACGAGACGTTCGAATGCGCGCTGTGCCGCACGGTGATCGACGTGCGGCGCGCCGGTGAGCGCGAGTCGCGCCAGGGTTCTCCCGGCGCGCCGGCACCATGCGCATGGCGGTGCGATGACACCATTCCCATAAAGAGTGCCGTCAAGCCGTAGGGGCCGCAGAGGCGAAAGCCGCACACACGTGCTCGGGGTTCAGCCGCCCGCTCGCCGCCAAGCGTGCGATCACCTCGGCTGCCCGCCGGGCTGCGGTGCGGACCGCGACGCTGATGTCGGCCCCATGCGCGAAGTCTGCGGCGGTCGCGGTCACCAGCGTGGCGGGCGGTGCCCGGCCGTAGGCCGCGCGGGCGAGGGCCAGCAGCGCACCCGGACTGAAATCGTGCGACAGCGCGGTGGGCGACAGCGTCCGCGGCGCCACTGTCGCCGCGCGCAGCGTTCCGGCCTCGTCCGCCATCGCCTCGCCCGCCCGCCTGGCGTCGAGAAAAACCACATATTCGGCTTCGCTCAACGCGACCGCCAGTTCCGGTCCGAGCTGGTGGGTGACGATCACCGCGATGTCGAGGCCGTGTGCCGACACCAACTCGGCGGCGAGACGGCCGAAGCCGTCGTCGCCGCGCAGTGGGTTGCCGTAGCCGATGACGAGACCGCGACGTTCGGCCATCCGCGCATCATCCGGGTCGCGCCGTGAGCAGCCGGGCGTTCATCGGCTCTCCAGCCGGTCGACCACGGCCCCGTGGAGATCGACCAGCTCGATCACCATCTCGATCTGGCCGGAGGCATGGGTGGAGCAGCTGAAGCAGGGATCGTAGGCGCGCACCACCGCCGACACGCGGTTGAGCATGCCTTCCTGGAGGCGGGCGCCGTCGACGAAATGCTCGCTGGCCTGACGGATGCTGCGGCCGATCGCGAAATTGTTGTGCCCGGTGGCGACGATGAGATTGGCCCAGGTCATCGCGCCGTTGCCGTCGACCCTGTAGTGGTGGATCAGGGTGCCGCGCGGCGCCTCGATGATGCCGACGCCCTCCGGCGCGTTGACGCCGGCGTTGGCGCGGACGTGGCGGTCGAGGATCCTGGGATCGGCCGTGAGCGCGCCGATGCGTTCGAGCGCGTGCAGAAGCTCGATCAGCCGGGCGTAATGGAACAGGAACGAACTGTGTGCCGGGTTGCCGAAACGCTGGTGGAACTCGGCCTTTTCGGCATCGGCCTTGGCGGTCCCGCATCGGTCGGCGACGTTGATCCGGCCGAGCGGCCCGACCCGATAGACGCCCTCCGCGGCGCCGATCGGTTTGTAGTAGGGCGCCTTGAGATAAGAGTGAGCAAGGGTCGTCTCGCCGATATAGGTCGCGTAGTCCGGCGCGGCGACGCCGTCCGCGACGATCTCTCCGGTCGCGTCCTTGAACCGCAAGGTGCCGTCGTAATATTCGAGGTTCCCGCCGGCGTCGACCGTGCCGGCGTACATGGTCGGCGCCGATCCGAAGAAGTCGATCTCCTCGCGGAACGAGTCGACCACCGACTTGAACAGCCCGATGGTGCGTTCGGCCCCGGCGATCGCCGTCGGCAGCTCGGCCAGGATGCGTTCGCGCAGCGACGACGACATCGGCGCGCTCACCCCGCCCGGCACCACCCAGGACGGGTGGATCCGCTCGCCGCCCAGGCCTTCGATGATCTGCTGCCCGAACTTGCGCAGGTCGATGCCGAGCCGGGCGAGTTCGGGGTGCTTTTCGATCACCCCGAGCACGTTGCGCTTGGCGGGATCGGAGTCCATGCCGAGCAGGATGTCGGGCGACGACAGGTAGAAGAAGCTCAGCGCGTGCGATTGCGTGAACTGGGCGTAGTGCAGCAGCGAGCGCAGCATCCGCGCGGTCGGCGGAATGTTGACGGCGGTGACGGCGTCGCACGCCTTGGCGGAAGCCAGTTCGTGGCTGATCGGGCAGATGCCGCAGATGCGGGCGGTGATGCCCGGCATTTCGTAGAACGGACGCCCCACGACGAACGCCTCGAAGCCGCGGACCTGGGTGATGTGGAGCTGGGCGTCGGACACGCGTCCGGCGTCGTCCAGGAAGATCGAGACCTTGGCGTGCCCTTCGATGCGGCTCACCGGATCGATGGTGATGCGGTTCATAGCAGCGCCCCTGTGCAGCGTTCCTATCCGAACTTGACCCGTGGGTTCGCCGCCGGTTTGCGGCCGTCCAACAGGTCGTTGATCAGCCCGAGTATCGCCATGGCGGGTGGCGGACAGCCCGGAAGATGGAAGTCGACGGTGACGAACTCCTGGACCGGCCGCGCCTTGTTCATCAGCGCCGGCACGCCGTCGGTCGGGATCCGCCCGTCGGCGTCGACGCCCTCGACGTAGACGCGCTGCAGCAGCTTGCCGACCGGAACGCGGTTGCGCATGGACGACACGTTGCCGGTCACGGCGCAGTCGCCGAACGCGACCAGGATGGCGGATCGGTGGCGGAGTTCCTCCAGCCGGTGCGCGTCCTCGACCGAGGAGACCGCGCCTTCGACCAGCGTGACGTCCACCGCCTCGGGGAACTCCTGGGCGTCGACCAGCGGCCCGTACACCAGCTCGATCTTGCCGGCGAGGGCGATCACCGCCGCGTCGATATCGAGCAGCGACATGTGGCATCCGGAGCAGCCGTCGAGCCAGATGGTGGCGACCCTGACCTTTTTCATGCGTGCGCTCTCTTTCGACGCGCCAAGCGGCTGATGGTGTCGGTCTGCTTGGTCATTTCCTCGACCGCCGCGCCCTTTTCCGCCAGCGCCCCGGTCGGGCAGGCCTGCACGCACTTGCCGCAACTCGTGCAGTTCGGCGATTCGCCCCAGGGCTGGTTCAGGTCGCTGGTGATCCTGGCGTGAATGCCGCGCCCGGCCACGTCCCACACGTCGGCGCCCTCGAGCTCGCTGCAGACCCGCACACAGCGGGTACACAGGATGCAACGATTGTGGTCGAGCACGAACCGCTCGTGCGTCATGTCGACCGGCAGCGTGGGGAAGTCGTACCAGTACCGCGTGTTGGTGACGCCGAGCGCGCTCGCCATCGCCTGCAGTTCGCAATGCCCGTTGGAGACGCAGACCGCGCAGAAGTGGTTGCGTTCGATCAGCAGCAGCTCGATGGTCATGCGGCGGTACTGGGTGAGACGCGCCGACGAGGTGGTGACGGCGATGCCGTCCTGCACCGGCGTCGTGCAGGCGGGCAGCAGGCGTTCGGTGCCGGACACTTCCACCATGCAGATGCGGCACGCGCCCGCGGCGCTGAGCCCCTCCAGGTAGCACAGCGTGGGAACGTACTTGCCGGCCGCTTCGGCCGCCTCGAGGATCGTCTGTCCCTCCACCGCGCTCACCAGCTCTCCGTCGATCCGGATGGCGACCGTTCTCTGTGGCACGGCGCGGCTCCCTCTCAGTTCAGGCCAACGACCGACTTGATGTCGCAGCGCAGACAGCGGCAGGCCTCCGCCCAGGCCTGCTCGGGTTCCATTCCGACCGCGACCTCCTCGTTGGAGCGGACCCGGCGCCGCGGCGGAAGCGTGCGCGAGACGTGCCGGCGGCTCGTGCTCGGCTCTTCCGGCACCTTCTGCTGATGGACGAACGTGGGGAAGAGGCGCTCCCAGCGGCTTTCGCCCATCAGCCGTTCGTCGATGTTGCCGGCGGCGCGTTTGCCGAAGTCCATCGCATTGGAGACGTTGGAGGCGCCGGTGATCACGTCGCCTCCGGCGTAGAAGTTGGCGCGGCTGGTCTCCAGCGAGAAGCGGTCGACCACGATCGTGCCGTTTTCCTTGAGGGCCAGGCCCGAGGCGCGGCAGAAGTCCTGGTCGAAGGTCTCGCCGACGCCGAGCACGACGGTGTCGCAGTCGAGGCGCTTGATCTCGTCGGTCGGGATCGGCTTGCGCCGGCCCGATTTGTCGTATTCGCCCGGCCGCGTCGTCACCACCTCGAGCGCCTTCACGTTGCCGTCGGCGTCGCCGATGATGCGGTGCGGTGCCGACCAGTACACGAACCTGACGCCTTCCTCTTCGGCCGCGGACGTCTCCTCGTCGATCGCCGGCATGTCCTTGCGTTCGCGCCGGTAGACCACCGTCGCCTCGGCGCCGGCGCGCAGCGCGGTGCGGGCCGCGTCGATCGCGGCGTTGCCGCCGCCGATCACCGCCACCTTGCGGCCGACCCGGACGTGGTTGTTCGCCGCGGCTTCCAGGAACGGCAACGCCGGATGCACGCCCTTGAGCTCGGTGCCCGGCAGGTACAGCCACGATTCCTTCCACGTCCCGATCGAGATGAACACGGAATCGAACCGGTCGGCGAGGTCGTTGAGCGACAACTCGAAGCCGATGCGGGTGTTGAACGCGAACTTGACGCCGAGTCGCCGGATCACCTCGACCTCGCGGTCGATCACCGCGCGCGGCAGCCGGTATTCGGGAATCGCGTAGCGCAGCATGCCGCCGGCCTCGGCCCGCTCCTCGAACACCGTCACCTCGTGACCGAGCAGGGCGAGGTAGAACGCGGCGGTGAGGCCGGTCGGGCCGGCGCCCGCCACCGCCACCTTGCGTCCGGTGAGGTCGAGCTTGCGGGCGACGACGCGGGCGACGAGTTCGTCGAAACGGTCGGACAACAGGATCGAATCGGCGATGCGGCGGTGGACCTCGCGCATGTTGACCGATTCGTCGAGCGTGGTCCGCCGGCAGCGGGTTTCGCACGGGTGCTGGCACACCCGGCCGGTCGACGCCGGCAGCGGATTGTCGAGGATGACCGACTCGAACGCCTCGTCCAGCCGCCGTTCCTTGTACAGCTGCAGGAAGCGCGGGATGTTCATGCGCAGCGGGCACGAGTTCTCGCACGGCGACAGCGCCAGATCCTGGCACACGCCGGCGCGGCAGCGGTGCGCCCGCAGATGGTCCTCGAACTCGTCGCGGAAATGCCGCATCGCGGTCAGCACCGGGTTGGGGGCCGACTGGCCGAGGCCGCACAGCGAGCAGTCGCGGATCATCCGTCCGAGCTCCTCCATGGCCTCCAGCCGGTTGCGCATGCCGCGTGAGCCGTGGGTGATGCCGTTGAGGATGCGCAGGAGCTTGTCCAGCCCGACGCGGCACGGGATGCACTTGCCGCACGATTCCGAATGCGTGAACTCGATGAAGTAGCGGGCGACGTCGACCATGCAGTTGTCGTCGTCCATCACCACCATGCCGCCGGAACCCATGATCGATCCGATCTGCTGCAGGTTCTCGTAGTCGACCGGGGTGTCGAACATCTCCGGGGGGATGCAGCCGCCGGACGGACCGCCGGTCTGCACCGCCTTGACGGCGCGGCCGGGCGTCGAGCCGCCCTCGCCGACGTCGTACACGAAGGCCTTGAGCGGGGTGCCGAGCGGCATCTCGACCAGCCCGGTGTTGTGTACCTTGCCGACCAGCGAGAACACCTTGGTGCCGGGGCTCTTGGCGCTGCCGACGTCGCTGAACCAGGCCGCGCCCTTGGTCACGATCGGGACGACGTTGTACCAGGTCTCGACGTTGTTGATGTTGGTCGGCTTGCCCCACAACCCTCGCTGCGCCGGGAACGGCGGGCGCGGGCGCGGGCGGCCCGCCCGGTTTTCCAGCGAGGCGATCAGCGCGGTCTCCTCGCCGCACACGAAGGCCCCGGCGCCTTCGACCACCTCGAGATCGAAGCCGAAGCCGCGGCCGAGGATGTCGTCGCCGAGCAGGCCGTAGTCCCTGGCCTGGTCGATCGCCCGCTGGATGTGATGCACCGCCAGCGGATACTCGGCGCGGACGTAGATGATGCCCTCCCGGGCGCCCATCGTGTAGCCGCCGATGATCATGCCCTCGATCAGGGAATGCGGATCGCCCTCGATCTCGTTGCGGTTCATGTAGGCGCCGGGGTCGCCCTCGTCGGCGTTGCAGATGACGTACTTCCGATCGTCGGCCGCCTTGGCGAGGAATTCCCACTTGTTGCCGGTCAGGAAGCCGGCGCCGCCGCGTCCGCGCAGCTTGGCCGCCTTGATCTGCTCGATCACGCCGTCCGGTCGTCCGTCGATCAGCACCTTGTAGAGCGTCTGGTAGCCGCCGACGCCGATGTATTCCTCGATGTCCTCGGGATTGATGAAGCCGCAGTTGCGCAGCACCGTCTTCATCTGTCCCTTGAAGAACGGCACCTCGTTCCAGACCGGCACGTCGGGATAGCCGTGCCCGTACTTGACCTGGCAGGTGACGTGGTCCCACTCCTCGATCCGGCAGTAGATCGATTCCGGCGAGATGCGGCCGGTGTGCAGTTCGTGCAGGATCCGCCCCACGTCGTTGATCTGCACGCGGGTGAGCACCAGCAACGGGCCGCCCGGCATGCGCACGTTGACCAGCGGTTCCTGATAGCAGGCGCCGAAGCAGCCGACGCCGGCCAGCCGCACGTCGAAACCGCTGCGCGCGATCGCGTCCACGAACGTGTGGTAGACGCCTTCGGCGCCGTTGCCGCGCCCGCAGGTTCCCATGCCGACCGCCACCCGCGCGGTCGGCGGCAACAGCTTGGCGAGGCCCGCTTCGCGCACCGCATTGAACGCGGCGAGATCCCGAATCGGAGGCATCAAGCGGTCTCCCGTTTCAACTCGCGCAACTGCCGCTGCAGCGTGTGTTCGTTCATGTGGCCGCAGATGTGGTGGTTGATCTCGACCACCGGCGCGAGGGCGCACTGGCCGAAGCAGGCGACGGTGCGCACCGTGAAGCGCCCGTCGGCGGTGGTGAGCGCGACCTTGTCGGCGCCGCCGGTCTCGCCGGCGTCGTCGCGTCCACCCAGCCCGAACTCGAGAACCAGGCTTTCGAGAAGCTCGCGCGAGCCGCGGGTGTGGCACGCCGTTCCGCGGCAGATGCACACGGTGTTCTCGCCCTGCGGCTCCAGGTTGAACAACGAATAGAAGGTCGCCACGCTGATCACCTGCGAGGGCGCAGTCCGGGTGCGTTCGGCGATGTATCTCAGGGTCTCGAGCGGCAGATAGTTGCGCGGGTTGTGGTTCTGGACCGCCTGCAGAATTCCGAGCAGTCTGCCGGGGCGATGGCCGCGTGCGGCAACGACCTTGTCGATGAACGTCCGCTCTTTTTCGTCCAGGGGATTCCGCACCGTGTGCATGGGACCACCCGTTTCAAGAAGCGAAACACTACATGGTACCAACGATGGCGAGCACAGGTATTGATATAGCTCAGATCGTCGCGGCGGTGTTACCTGCAATGTTGTCGCAGGTCGTCGCAGGTCGTCGCAGCCGCTGCGAGCGTGTGATTTCGCCAAGACCGCGATTTCGCCAAGACCGTGATTTCGCCAAGACCGAGCCCGATGGCAAAACCCGGCAGCCCCCTCGTTCGGATTGGCCGGATGCGGTCGGGTCCGGGCGCTCGGGCAAAAAAAGACCATCCGCCGATCAGGATCGGGCGGATGGCGTGAGGTGGTGGCGCGCGCCCGGGATGACGCGCAAACGGTCGTCCGGACAGCGGCAATTCCGACCGGCCGCCGCCGTCGCGGCGGCGTCTCAGGTCCGCGTGATCGGGATCTTGCCGAGGAAGTCCTGCTTGCCGACTTCGACGCCGCAGCCGCGCAGGATCGCGTAGGCCGTGGTCAGATGGAAATAAAGGTTCGGCAGCACGAAGTGGTTGAGATAATCGTCGCCTTTCATGTTGCCCTTGTTCTTGGGGCCGAGCGGGAAGGTGATCGCCCGTTCGGTGCCGGCGTCGATCGCCTTGGGATCGATCGTCTTGACATACGCCAGGGCCTTCGCCACGCGCTCCTTGAGCTCGGCGATCGTCTTTTCATTGTCCTCGTAGCGCGGTGGCTCGACGCCGGCGAGACGCGCCGCGCCGTTCTTGGCCTGATCGGTGACGATCTGCACCTGGCGCGAGAACGGGAACATGTCGGGCGCGATACGCCAGGCGCACAACACGCCGGAATCGATCTTCTTGGCGGCGGCGAACTCTTCCGCCTTGTCGAGCAGGCCGGACAGTGCGTCGAGCACGATCGTGAACACGGGCAGGGAGGCTTGGGACATCGAGAATGGCATTGGCGGACCTCGAAACATGATGAACGACGGGATGGTCGTCGTCGGTGGGGGAACATGGCGGCAGAACGTTGCCGATGCAAGCACGGGCCGCCTGCGGCGGGCCGCCTGCGGGTGCGAATCGCTGCCCCGTCGAAGGCCCAAATCCCTGTCCGTCCCGCCCCCTGGGCGTCCGGGGTGGGCCGCGTCGGGTGACGTTTCGACACTGCTCGGCGACGATGGATATCCGGCGTCGGGCACCGAAATGCTCCATCATGGCACCGTCATTTCTGTCGGGGTAAACGAAATCTTAACCAACACAGCCGAAAACTGATGAGCCCGGCATCGCCTGTGCCGGGAAATGGGTGTGGCCGCACTGAATGGTTGCGGGTCACCGGGAGGGATCCCAAGGCCTTGATCGGCCTACAGGTCCAAAGACCCAGCCCGCAGTGAGGACCACCTCGCTGGTGCCGGAGTGGTGCCCGTGAGGAAGCACGTGTGACGAGATCGCGGATGAGCGGTGATGGACGCGTCGCCAGAATGCTGGGTCGGCCCGGACCGGGGCCGTTCGCGGTGGCGCGGCTGCTCGGCTTCGGCAATGAGCGGCGGTTGGCGGCGTCGGGCGAAGCCGACGCGCGCGGGCCGCACAACCGACCCGGCGCGTTGCCCCGAACGCTCCGTCAGGCCGTCCACAGGTTCTGCCGGCTGCCGATGCCGAACGGATTCGGCCTTGCCGCGACCGCCACGATCATGTTCGCCAGCGTCGCGTACGGCGCGGTGCGCGGCGGCCACATGCCGGCGTTGTGGGCTCAGTTCAACGTCGTGCGCGACAGTGCGGCGAACGCGGTCGGCTTCCGCATTACCGGCATCGCGTTGTCGGGCCAGCGCCATCTCACCCGCGAGGAGATTCTGGCGATCGCCGGCATCTCCGGGCGCACCTCGATCATGTTCATCGACGTCGCCGACGCACGGTTGCGCCTGAAGACCAATCCGTGGATCGCCGACGCCACCGTCCAAAAACTCTATCCCGACCGATTGCAGATCGGCATCACCGAGCGGGCCGCCTTCGCGCTGTGGCAGAAGGACGGTCGGGGCGGCGTGATCGCCGACGACGGGACGGTGCTCGAGCCCTACGTGGCGCGCCGGTTCACCGGGTTGCCGTTGTTCGTCGGTACCGGGGCGGAGCGGCGGGCCAAGGAATTTTCCGAATTGATCGCGCGCTATCCGGAGGTCCGCTCGCGCCTGAGGGCCGCGATCCTGGTCGCCGAGCGGCGCTGGAACCTGCGCCTGGACAACGGCGTCGACGTGCGACTGCCGGAAACCGACCCGGACGGCGCGCTGGCGCGGCTGGTCGCGCTCGAGCGGGGGCAGCGGATTCTGTCGAAGGACGTGGCGGTCATCGATCTGCGGTTTGCGGACCGTGTGACGGTACGGCTGTCCGACGCCGCGGCGACCGCGCGGGAAGAGGCTCTCAAGGCCAAGAAGCCGAAACCGAAGGGGGGGGCGGCATGAACCCCCTGACGTACGGCCTCACCCCGAAGATGAAGCCGCTGTCGCCCAAACGCGCGGTGGTCGTCGCCGCGCTCGACATCGGCACCACCAAGAT
>JAVBUK010000374.1:0-11330 GCA_031555345.1 Xanthobacteraceae bacterium
GGGCCGCAAGAACCTGACGGTGATCGCCAACGACACGGCGCGGCCGGAGTTCGGCCTCGGCAAACTGATTGTGGCGCGTCTGGTGAAGAAGGTGATCGCGTCGCACATCGGCACCAATCCCGAGACGCAGAAGCAGATGATCGCCAAGGAGATCGAGGTCGAGCTGGTGCCGCAGGGCACGCTGGCCGAGCGGGTCCGCGCGGGCGGCTACGGGCTGGGCGGGGTGATCACCCCGACCGGGCTCGGCACGCCGGTCGAGGACGGCAAGCAGAAGATCACCATCGAGGGTCGGCAGTACCTGGTCGAGACGCCGATCAAGGCCGATTTCGCGCTGATCGCGGCCAAGCGCTGCGACTATCGCGGCAACCTCGAATACGAAATGACGGCGCGCAACTTCAATCCGCTGATGGCGATGGCGGCCGAGACGGTCGTCGTCGAGCCGGTCGACATGGTGCCGACCGGTGTGATCGCGCCCGACCACGTCGTCACCCCGCACGTGCTGGTCGATTACATTGTGCAAAAGGATCGCAAAAATGGACGATAAAGTCCTCATCGCGTCGCGCGTCGCGCTGGAAATGAGGTCGGGTGATCTGGTCAATCTGGGCATCGGCCTGCCGACCCTGGTGGCGAACTATCTGCCGCCGGGCGTGGAGGTGTTCTTCCAGTCGGAGAACGGTCTGGTCGGCATGCAGCCGGTGCCGGAGCCGGGGCTGGAAAACGAATTCCTCACCGACGCCGGCGGTTCGCCGGCCGGCGCGATGGCGGGCGCGATGGCGTTCGATTCGGCGTTCTCGTTCGGGCTGATCCGCGGCGGGCATCTCAAGACCACCGTGCTGGGGGGGCTGGAAGTGGACGAGGCCGGCCAGCTGGCGAACTGGATCGGTCCGGGCAAGATGGTCGCCGGCATGGGCGGCGCGATGGATCTGGTCACCGGCGCCAAGAAGGTGATCGTGGCGATGACCCATACCGCCAAGGGGGCGCCGAAGATCCTCAAGAAATGCACCCTGCCGCTGACCTCGCTGCGCCGGGTCGATCTGATCGTCACCGAACTGGCGGTGATCGAGCCGACCGACAACGGCCTGGTGCTCAAGGAAGTCGCGCCCGGCGTGTCGGTCGAGCAGGTGGTGGCCGCGACCCAGGCTAAGCTGACGATCCCGGCCACCGTGCCGGTGATGCCGATCGCCGCCTGAGCGTACCGACCAGACGTCACCGGGCGGGGGATGCCGTCCCCCGCCCGTTTTCACGGGTGAGGCGTTTCACAGGCGGGAGGACTTTGCGCGCGTTTGTCGTGCCCGAGCGCTGCCAGCGAGCTTCGGGTGTGTCGCAGCAGGGCGCGGGCAATCCGTATGTATTTTTGCGCATTGTGTTGCTTCCGATGAAATCGGATTGAGATTGCCTCGCAAATTCACTCTTTGCAGCCTCCAATCCTGATGCCGATGGAAGCCTGCATGTTCGACGGATTTTCGCATCGCTTCTTTTTTCGGCAGCGCCGCACATCGGCTGCCGGTGACGCGGGCCGAATCGGCGGCATCGCCGTATTGGGGCAGAAACAGGTCCATGGCGGTAGCGATTGAATCACCTTTCGTTGCGTCACGTGTGCCAGGCCGCCTGCGGTTGCGCCGTGAAACGATACGGCTGCCGGCGATCAATGCCGCGCTGGCCCGAGAGATCGCATCCTGGGAAGGCGTGACGCGGGTCGAAGGAAAGCCGGCGACCGGCAGCCTGTTGATTCACTATGACGTCGAACGGATCGGGCAGGAGTTCCTCGAGAGCCGCGCGATTGATCTGATGGCGACCATCAACGGCGCACGCGTTGTCAGCAGAAGGGCCGATTCACTCCTGTGGGCGCTCAACCGCCCGGCGAAGATCGGCATGTTCGGTTGTGCTGCGGGAATGCTTGCCGCGCTCGCCTTCAGCGCACGGGTCCATGCCGTGTTCGGAGTGGCCTACCTCGGTCTGCTCGCGGTCCATCTGGCCAATCACCGAGGAAGAATGGTGAAATGAACGTGACGGGCGGTGTCGACGACGCGGATTTCTGGTGGCGGATCGCGGCGATGCTGCGGGTCGCGCACCATGTGCCGGGGCGCATCCGGCTGAAGCTCGCCGACAACGTCGTGCCGACGTTGAGTGTCGCTGCCGAACGTATGTCGACGTTCCAGAATGTGGCTGCCAAAAGCCCAGGCATTCGATCGACCAAGGTCAATCCGTTGGCGCGCTCCTGCGTGGTGGAATATGATCCCGAAATCATCTCGCCGTCCGCCTGGGACGATGTCGTAGAGGGCCGTCGGACCGAGGCGGCCGGAAATCTGATTCAGATGCTGATCGGTTCGGCTGGTATGATGGCCGGCTCGACCCGATGACCGACTCGATGGAGAAGATTCGCTCGTCATAAAGGAGACCAGAATGTTGCCTCTCCTGAGGTTTGCTGCCGGACTCGTCGTCGGCATTGCCGGCGTCACACTGCTCAAGTCCGGCAAGGCGAAGCAGGGCCTTGACCAGGCTCAGACCAGCCTGCGCGACGCCGCAGTGTACGGCCTTTCGGCGATCGAAAAATCCTCGGCGAGCTTGCGTGAGAAGCTGGAGCCCGCGGTGGAAGCGGCCGTCGAGCCTTCGTCCGCCGATGCGGTCGAGCCCACGGGTCCGAAGGCGGCCGACTCCCCCGGCGCAAGACGGGGCCGCGACAAGAACACGCCCCCGGCGTGAGGAGCCGTGGCGTGAAGCGCAGGAAAGGTGGGAAGCGAAAGGCGGGTCGGGCGGTGACCGAACAGGCCTCGACGGTCTTTATCCGCGGGTTTCTGGTCGCCGGCCTGTTGATCGCCATTCAGAATCGTTTCCAGCCCGATCGCCGCATGCTGCGCCAGTCGCTGCAGGGCGGCGCGGCACTCGCCGCCGGGACGGTGGCGGCCGAGGCGTTCGCGCGTCGCGACTACGCCCGGGCGCTGGCGGCGGTCGCGGTCGGTGCGGCCGGTGTGGTCGCCGCCGAGATGCTGCTCAAATCCGACAATCCCATTACCGACATGGAGAACGACCGTGGCCAAGAAACGGAAGCGGGGCTATAAAAAACTGAAGCGCCAATTGCGCAAGCTGCAGTCTGCCGGCGGCATGGCGCCGGGCAGCCAGCAGAACACGGGGATGTTCACCGGGCTGTCGAACCTGCTGCCGTCGCGGCGTGCCGAACAATTCCTGTTGGGCCTGGCGCTCGGGGCGGCCGGCGCCTATGTGCTCGGCGACGAGGAATTGCGCCGCAAGATCATGAAGTTCTTCCTGAAAATGTATGGCGGCGTCGCTTCCGGACTCGAGGAGATGAAGGAGCAGGCCGAGGACATCAAAGCCGAGCTTGCTGCCGAGCAGACCGGCGCCATTTGATGGCCGGCACGACCCCCGACCTCTACGTCGTCCATCAGCTGCCGGGACGGGTACGCCTGCGCTATCGCAGCGACATCGACGCGGCGGCGTTGAAGGCCGCCGCGGGCGGACTTGCTGGCGTCCAATCCGTTCGGATCAATCAGCGGGCGCGCTCGCTGGTGCTGACTTATCAGGTCGGCGCTACCGATGCCGCGTCGCTGTTGCGGGAGATCGCCGTCGCGGCTGTCGCGAACGGGGGATCAGCGCCACCACGCCCGGCGGCGACGACCGGGGCGGTGGTTGCCAGCCTCGGCGCAGCGGTCGGCGTTCAGGTCCTGCCGATCGGGTCGCGGCTGCCGGTCAGCTTGGCGGCGTCGGTGCCGATCATCCGCCAGGGGCTTGCCGACTACGTAGAGAATGGGCTGACGTCGCGCGCCCTGGAAGGGTTGGCGGTTTCGATATCGCTGGCCCGGGCCGACTATACCGCGGCAACCACCACGGCGTTCCTGCTGACCCTTGGCGAGCACCTCGAAAATTCGGTCGTTCGGCGGGCCGATGAGCTGCTGAGCGGCCTGCTGCGTCCCTCCGCCACCGAGGTCTGGGTCCTGCGGGACGACGCCGAAGTGGAGGTGCCGGCGTCGGAAGTCGCCGTCGGCGATTCCGTCATCGTCGGGGCCGGGGCGGTCGTTCCCGTCGACGGAACCGTGCTGGCCGGCGAGGCGACCGTCAACGAGGCGGCGATGACCGGCGAAAGCGTTTCGGCGGCAAAGAAGCGCGGCGACTCCGTCCTGTCGGGCACGGTCGTGGAGGAGGGGCGGCTGGTCGTCTATGCCGAGCAGGTGGGGGCCCACACCGCCGCCGCGCGCATCGCCGAATATGTCGAGCAATGCCTCAGCGCCAAGAGCGAGGCCCAACTGGAGGCGTCCCGCCTGGCCGACCGGCTGGTGCCGGTCGTCCTGAAGGTCGCGGGGGCCGCCTTTCTGGTGTCCGGCGACTGGCGCCGTGCCGCTGCGGTGCTGCAGGCGGATTACGCCTGCTCGCTCAAGCTGGCGACGCCGGTGGCCTTCAAGTCGGCCATGTACACGGCCGGGCAGTCCGGCATGCTGGTCAAGGGCGCGCGGGCGCTGGAACGGCTGGCGAGTGCCGACACCTTCGTGTTCGACAAGACCGGGACGCTGACCAGCGGCATGCTCGAAGTCAGCGATGCGGTGACGTTCGACGCCAATTACACCCCCGACGAACTGGTGAGCCTGGCCGCCTCGGTCGAAGAGCACTACTTCCATCCGTTGGCACAGGCGGTCGTGGCCGCAGCCCACGCGGCAAGCAATCAGCGCTTCCACCACTTCCATCATCAGGAAGTGCAGTTCGTCGTTGCCCACGGCGTCACCAGCGTCATCGCCGGCAAGCGGATCATCGTCGGATCGCGTCATTTCGTCGAGGAGCACGAGGGCATCGACGTTTCCCGCCACAGCCAGGTCATCGACCGCCTCTACCGCGAGGGAAAGACACTGCTGTTCATCGGCTTCGGCGGCGAACTGCTCGGCGTTCTCGCGCTCAGGGACAGCGTGCGCGAAGCCAGCGCCCGCACCATCCGTCGTCTGCGCAAGCTGGGGGTCCGCCGGATCCTGCTGCTGACGGGAGATCACCGCGACCGGGCGCGGGAACTCGCGGCTTCGCTCGGCATCGATGCGTTCCACGCCGAACTGCTGCCGGAGGACAAGGCGGCCATCGTCGATCGCCTCAATCGCGGTGGTGCGCGCATCGCCTTCGTCGGCGACGGCATCAACGACGCGCCGGCACTCGCCGGCGCCCATGTCGGCATCGCCATGCATCGTGGTGCCGATATCGCCCGCCTCACCGCCGACATCGCGCTGCTCGAGGACGATATCGAACGGGTTGCCGACGCCAAGCAACTGGCCAACGACGCCATGCGGCTGATCGACCGCAACTACAAGGCCACGCTGTGGCTCAATTCCGCGATCCTCGGCGCCGCCGCCCTCGGGTTGTTGACGCCGGTCGCCACCTCGGTGCTGCACAACGGCGCGACCATCGGCATCTTGCTCAATTCGCTGCGGCGCCGCTTCGGCGGCGGCAAAGCCGCGAAACGCCGCCGCAGTTGATCGGCGACCCGCCTCCCGGCGGTTGCCTGCCCCCAGATGTGCCGGTGGGCGATGCGCTCAACGCGCCCGCATCATGATCAGCAGCATCTTGAACCGGCTGACGGCGCGCAGCGCGTGGGGAACATCAGCGGGCAGGCGCAGCAGTTGACCCTTGGCCACCTGGTGCGGCATGCCGCCGATCGTTATCTCGGCCTGGCCGTCGAAGACCTGGACGAACGCTTCGAACGGCGCCGTGTGTTCGCTGAGTTCCTCACCGGCATCGAATGCGAATGCCGTGATGGTTCCGGCGGCGTCCTTGTGCAGCGTGTTGCTCACCACCGATCCGGGCTCGTAGGCGACGAGAGTGTCGAGGTCGGCCGGTTCGGCCTGCATTGGGTTCTTCATGGGGTGCGGTCCTTTCGGGTGCTTCGCGGGTGTGGGTGGGTGGACGTGCGCGCCACGTGCCGGCCGCGATGCCGTTCGACCCGAATCACTTGCGGGCGATGAGGGAGATCGCGCTCAGGTGCCTGTGGTGACGATGGAAGGTGCGCCGCATCAGCATGACGCGCCGGCGTGCATCGACATTTGCGATGATGTTCCAGAGGAAGCGCAGGGCGCCCCGCAGTCCCTCGTCGGCGAACAGACGGGCCGGGCGCAGCAGATCCATCGGCGCGTGACCGACCCGCTCCACCGTGAAGCCGGCTTGGGTGAGGCAGCTCCGCCATTCGGCTTCGGTCAGGGGACGCGCGCCGACGTGGATCGCCGCCGACAATGCGTTCTCGATGTCCGTCTTGACGTCGGCTGCGACGTCGTCGGGCGTGATCGCCAGTTCGTGGATCGCGTAACGGCCGCCCGGCCGCAACACCCGGAATGCTTCCGCCACGATCCGCCGCTTGTGTTCGGGCGGGGCCATCGACAGCATGGCCTCACCGAACACGATGCTGGCGCAGCCGTCGTCGAGGCCGGTGTCGCTGGCGGAACCGACGCGGACCTGTACCGTCCGCGGCAGTCGGTGCGTCGTCCAGGCTGCCGCATCCGGATCGCGTTCGATCGCCGTATAGGTGCGCGGCTGCCGGGCCAGGATGAGGCCGGCGGTGAGCCCCAGCCCGGGCGCGAGTTCGACCACGTCGTCGTGGCCGCCGATCCGCAGGGTGTCGAGCATGTCCTGCGTCATGGCGACGCCGCCGGGGCGCAACACCCGCTTGCCGAGCCGGGCGAGCAGCCAATGGCCCGGCATCTTGTCGGCCCGGAGCCCCTCGCCGGGAAGCGTCTGTCTCGCGTGGTCGTTCGTCATGGCGAGAACCTCCGCCGCCCCGTCGGGCGCAATCGTGCTCATGGTCCATCCTCCTGCGAAAAAGTGCCGTGTGGTCTCGCGGTGCGGGCCGGCGGCGACGATCGAATCCCGGACCGGTCTCTGCGCGCAACGGGGAACAAATCAATCGGCGGGCGTCGGCGCGCCTCCATCCGGCAGCAATTCGGCTCAAAACGGACGAATTTGCCGTGGCGGCCGGCCGAAGGCCGTGCCGGTCATGCAGGCAGGCGGCGGAATTCGGCCGGATTGCGGCCGAATTGGCGGCGGAACGCGCGGGCGAACTGGCTGGGATTGGCGAACCCGATCTCCAGCGCGATGGCGGCGATGCCCAATCCACCGTGTGCAAGAAGATCGCGTGCGGTCTCCAGCCGGTGGCGGCGGGAATAGCTCGCGACGCTCTCGCCGTAGAGGCACTTGAAGCAGCGCTTGAGGTCGCTCTGGTTCAATCCCACCAGCGCACCGAGTTGCGGGATTGTCGGCGGGTTGGCGATCCGACGGCGCAGGATCTCGGCCGCCTGGCGCACCTTCAGGGCAGCCTGCGGGTGCAGCGGGTGGGTCGGCACTTGCCGCTCGGTCGGCGCCGAACTCTTCGCATAGGCCCACGCCAACAGCGCCAGCACCGACTGCTCGATGGCGATGATGTCGCCGTCTTCTTCGATGCGGGCGGACAGCAGCTGGCGTGCAATCGCGCGGCCGCGCGAGTCGAGTTCCAGCGCCCGGTCGGTGCCGGCCGCGTGACCGCCGTGCCGAAGGAACCCGCCGACCTTGCAGGTCGGCCCGTGCGGACAGCACAGGCTCCAGCGCGGCGGGAAATGCACCAGGACGGCCAGCGACGCGGCGGACTGGAATACGACACACCGGTCGCCGCCGCCGTTCGGTCGCCGCACGACATGCACATGGTCGGGCGCCAGCGGGCAGGTGCAGCCATCCTGATGAACAACGGCCGTGCCGGCGAGTGGCACGCACAGATAACTTCCATCCTTCTCCAGCGGGACCGACAGCGGAATCCGGCAACCGGGTGTGACCAGATGGAGCTTTGCACCGTCGCGCAGCGGCACGCTGGCCGCGGCGCCGTGTGTTGCCGGTGTCGCACGGCGGGATCGACTCTCGCCGATCGGATGAGACTTCGTCATTCGGCTCGACAAAACGCGCCTCCCCGCGTGGAATGAATCCGCGGTTCTGACGACCGGGTCAAGCGCGAACGTGCTTGTCTGTCATGTGCATGGATGTTCGCGCGGGGGATCCGATGCGTTGTTTGGAATTGCTTGAATTAAACGAAATGCGTTCCGCGGCGGTTGCCGCGAGATTGTCCTGCCGGGCAACCTGTCCGAAGGTCTGGGTCGACGCGATATCGATGATGCGGCCCCGGTCGCGCTTCCTCATGTCCGGCCAACGCCGCCTCGATGGCGTAGAACGGTGCCGACAGGTTGATCGCGATCACCTGCTCCCATTTCCCGTCCGCGAAATCCTGGATCGGCGCGACATGCCGGATGCCGGCGTCGTTCACCGGGATGTCGATGCGTCCGAACATCTTGATCGTCGCTTCGATCATGCCCCGCGTCTCGGCCGGCTTGGGCAGATCGGCGCCGTCATAGACGCCCGAAACCTAGAATTCGGACGCGAGGCCCGCGCGGCGAGGGTCGAAGGGATCGTCGGGCGGCCGGTGGCGCTCGCAAACCGCCGACCGCTGTCGACGCGGAGGGATCGACAGGGGTGGGGGCGAAACGGCAACAAGTAATGGAGTATGGGTTTTTGGCAACGTGCGAATCCGCGCGGATTCGCACGTTGCAACCTGCGATGACGGCGCACTTCGAGCGGGCCGGTGAATATCGACCAAAGTTCTATCCGGCCGGCGGTGCGACTTTTTTTCCGGCCGGTCGCCGCCGATCCGTCGATGGATAAAACGATGTGGCTGTTCGGCTTGGCTGTTTGCCTTGGCGGTTTGGCTTGGCCGGACGCCGGCGCGTGACCATCGCTTCGCGGGCGGTCCGTCGAACCTCCGCGGCGGGCTGCTCCGGCGTCTTGCCACGTTGTACGCACTGCGCTAAGGCCAATGCATCGTGGGAGAATCCGGAAGGGTTCGGAGACCTCCCGGCCGACACGCGGCACCGCCAACGGGGCTCCGGGACACATGCATTGACGCTGGGGTCAGGGTCGCCAATGAATCAGATTCTCAAGGACTATTTTCCTTTGGTCGTGTTCATCGTGATGGCGGTGGTGATTGCCCTGCCGCTGATGATCGCGCCCTTCGTGGTCGCCTACAAGAAACCGGATCCGGACAAGCTGTCGGCCTACGAGTGCGGCTTCAACGCCTTCGACGACGCGCGCATGAAGTTCGACGTGCGCTTCTATCTGGTCTCCATCCTGTTCATCATCTTCGACCTCGAAGTGTCGTTCCTGTTTCCGTGGGCGGTCGCATTCGGCGATGTCGGGGTGTTCGGCTTCTGGTCGGTGGTCGTGTTCCTGGCGGTGCTGACCGTCGGGTTCGTGTACGAGTGGAAGAAGGGAGCGCTGGAATGGGATTGAACGATCCGGCGCTGGTCGCGCCCGCGGCCAAGGGGATCATCGATCCGCGCACCGGAAAGCCGGTGGGAGCGGACGATCCGTTCTTCCGGGGCATGAGCGACGAACTCGCCGACAAGGGCTTTCTGGTCACCGCCACCGACGAGCTGATCACCTGGGCGCGCACCGGGTCGCTGATGTGGATGAGTTTCGGACTGGCGTGCTGCGCCATCGAGATGATCCAGATGGCGATGCCACGCTACGACTGCGAGCGGTTCGGCTTCGCCCCCCGCGCATCGCCACGCCAGTCCGACGTCATGATTGTCGCCGGGACGCTGACCAACAAGATGGCGCCGGCGCTACGGCGCCTGTACGATCAGATGCCGGAGCCCCGCTACGTCATTTCGATGGGATCGTGCGCCAACGGGGGCGGCTACTACCACTATTCGTATTCGGTCGTGCGGGGCTGCGACCGCATCATTCCGGTCGACATCTACGTGCCGGGCTGTCCGCCCACCGCGGAGGCGTTGCTCTACGGCGTGATGCTGCTGCAGCGCAAGATCCGCCGCACCGGTACGATCGAGCGCTGAGGGGTGGGCGGCCAATGACGGAAAAGCTCGCAGAACTGGGCCGGACGATCGTCGCTTCCCTCGGGGGCAAGGTCCGCGACTGGACGGTGACCAACGGCGAACTCTCGGTCCGTGCCGACGCCGCCGCCATCGTCGACGTCATGACGTTCCTGCACGACGACCCGCGCTGTCAGTTCATGGCCTTCGTCGACGTGACCGCGGTCGACTGGCCGCAACGCGAGAAGCGGTTCGACGTGGTCTACCATCTGTTGTCGCCGACCAGGAACCACCGCATCCGCGTCAAGGCGGAGGTCGGCGAGGACGAGCCGGTGCCGTCGGTGACGGCGATCTATCCCGGCGCCAATTGGTTCGAGCGCGAGGCCTACGATCTCTACGGCGTGGTGTTCACCGGCCATCCGGATCTGCGACGGATCCTCCCCGATTACGGTTTCGAGGGCCATCCGCTGCGCAAGGACTTTCCGCTCTCCGGGTACGTCGAAGTGCGCTACGACGACGAGTTGAAGCGGGTGGTCTACGAACCGGTCCGCCTCGCGCAGGAGTTCCGCAATTTCGACTTCCTGTCGCCGTGGGAGGGTGCCGACTACCCGCTGCCCGGCGACGAAAAGGCGAAGTGAGGCCGGCATGAACGAACTCAAGGACGCAGCCACGTCATCCGCGAAAGCCGTCAGGACCGCCCGGTGCCTGTGTGGCGCGGTACAGTTCACCGCCGTGCCGGAGGAGACGTTCGGCGTTTGCCATTGCGGCATGTGCCGCCGTTGGGCGGCCGGCCCGTTCTTCGCGGTGGAGTGCGGGCCGACGGTGACGTTCGGCGACACCGCGTCGCTCGGGGTCTATCGTTCGTCGGAATGGGCCGAGCGCGGCTTCTGCAAGCATTGCGGCACCGTGTTGTTCTATCGTCTGGTGGCCCGGCCCTACTACGTGGTGTCGGCGGAAGCGTTCGACGACCGCACCGGGTTCGTGTTCGACAGCCAGATCTTCATCGACGAAAAGCCGGACTACTACAGCTTCGCCAACGTCACCAAGACCATGACGGGCGAGGAGGTGTTCGCCGCGTTCGCGCCACCCGGCACCGACGAGCGAGGGAGTTGATGAAACCATCGCTCGTTCCCGGGCTCACGCACCGGTTCGTCTACCGGGTGCCGGCGACCAAGACGGTGCCGCACTTGTACCCGGAGGCGCCGGCCTTCCAGTCGATGCCGGAGGGTTTCGCCACCGGCTACTTCGGCGGACTGGTCGAGTGGACCTGCATCCAGGCGCTGCAGCCTCATCTCGACGACGGCGAAGGCAGTCTCGGTGTCCATGTCGACATCGCTCACAGTGCGGCGACGCCGCCGGGGCTCGACGTGACGGTGGATGTGGAAGTGACGGCGGTCGAAGGCCGCAAGGTCTGGTTCGCCGTCCGGGCGCACGACGGCGTCGAGCCGATCGGCGAGGGCCGTCACGCGCGCTTCGTCGTGGCAGGGGATCGGTTCGGCGCCACGG
>JAVBUK010000305.1:0-2762 GCA_031555345.1 Xanthobacteraceae bacterium
TGAGCATGTTGCCCGCGACGATCTCCGTGCCGGGCGCAGGCAAAGGCCCCTCTCCTTCCACGCCGACGATGCGCTTGCGAACGGTACCGCGATGCTCCATGCGCGACACCACCTCCTGGCCGACATAACAGCCTTTGTCGAAGTCGACGCCGGCAAGCTGGTCCATGTCGGTCTCGTGCGGAAAGGCCTCGCCGTAGGCGAAGTCGGTCCCGCCGCGCGGCACTCCAAGCGCGATCCGGTGGGCCTCGTACCGATCGGGCTCGACGAGGTCGGCACCGAGCGCGGCGGTCATTGCGCCGATCCGGTCGAGCGGCATGATCGCACGGACGCCGAGCGCGGCAAGACGTGGATCGGGATAGACGAGGCCGTCGCCGCCGCGGCTGCCGTGCCCGGCCCCGTCCCAGGCTGCCAGCACCGCGAGCCGCTCGGACTGGTCTTCGATCGTGACCCTGGTGCGAAGCTTGTAGAATTCGAGCCTGGCGACCAGACCCGCCGCGATCACCCGCGGGCAGTCCAGCAGGAAGCCTTCGCCATCGGTCGCGGGCGCCGCGATCACGAGGCCGTCGATGATGATCTTACCCTGGGGGGTCAGCAGGGCGGCGAACCGGGGCTCGCCTGGGCGGACCTTGTCGATGTCGGCGGTCAACAGCCCTTGCAGAAAAGCCGACGCGGTGGCGCCGGCGACCTTGACGACGCCGCGGTCGGGCAGATGCGATGCCTTCATTTCCGTCCTTCACCAAAACCGTCGCCCAGAAGGTAGGACGCTGCGGCAGCCGTCACAAGGGCGCATTGCCTCGGCCCGCGGCCGATGTGGGTGCATCGCGCATTGCTGCGGGGCGGTCGCGACAGGGTTGGTTAGGGATTTTCCGGTCATAATGCCGGTCGATTCCGCGACGTTCGCCGGCCTGCCGGCTGGCGGGGCTGGGGCCGTCCGATGCGCGACTACCTGACCATCAAGATGCTGGTTGCGGACGACTCCCGCACGATCCAGCGGTTTTTCAAGGACGTCGTCGCCACCGCGCCGATGCCGGTCGAACTGGTGACGGCCGACAATGGTGTCGAATGCATGGTGCTGCTCGAGCAGGGCGGCATCGATGTCGCCTTCATCGACATCCACATGCCCGAAATGAGCGGGATGGAGGCGGTCAGCCGCGCGCGCTTCAAGGGCAACAAGACCTTCGTCACGCTGATGTCGGACAAGTTCGATCAGCGGCGGCTGACGATCGCACGTCAGGTCCGCGCCTACGAGTATCTGACCAAGCCGTTCACCGGCGCTGACGTCCTGTCGATCCTGCGGACGTTCCGCAGCATCTCGCGCCGGACCAGGACCCTGATCGTCGACGACAGCCGCACCATCCGCCACGTCGCCGTGCGCGTTCTCAGGCGCAGCGTGTTCAACCTGGTGATCGAGGAGGCGGCCAGCGGCGAGCGGGCGCTGAAACTGTTCGGCGAGGGCAGTTACGGCCTGGTGCTGCTCGACTACAACATGCCGGGGCTCGACGGCCTCAACACTCTCGACCGCATCCGTGCCGACGATCCGAACACCAAGGTCATCATGATCTCGGCCGACCGGAACGACGAACTCGTGCGCGAGGCGATGGCGCGAGGCGCCGTGGCGTTCCTGCACAAACCGTTTTTTGCCGCCGACGTCGATCGCGCCCTGCACGCGGCGTTCGGGCTGGCGATGCCCGAGCTGAGCCTTGCCGACGACGACCCGTCGGCGGAAGCCGGCAACCCGGCGGATGCGAGCGATCCCGATGTCGAAAGCTGGGAACGGGCGGTCAAGGGGCTCGGCGCATCCGGGGTCTGAAAGCCGTGCCGGAAGCGCCAGTGTCCCGGTTCCGACGTTCGGTTCCGTTCGCGGCCCGCGCCGGACCAACGCCGGATCCGGAAGGACCTGGCATCCCTGTGATGCTGGCGCGGTTCTGGATTTGACGTTGCGCTGAGCGCTCGCCGCAGGTGAGACGGCAGCGTCAGATCCACCGCACCAGGGCGGATTACTGGCGCGCCAGATCCAGCGAGAACTCGCCGTTGTGGATGCGCTTGGACAGGCCTTCGGCAAAGCGGGCGGCGGCGTCCTCGCCGTAGGTCGACACGAATTCGGTGATCGCGGCGAACAAGCAGGCCTGCGCCATGCAGTCGCCGTCGATGCCGTCGAGCTTGGCCTCTGCCCAGGCTTCGCTCAGATAGCCGAGAGCGGCCTGTTTCTGCTCGTGATCCGTCTTCGTCTGGCGCGCCGTTTCTTGCCTTGGCATTTGGTTCAATCCGCTTCCCCGCCCGCCCACGGGCGGCGGTCCCGACCGCACGCAAACTACCATGCGTGGCGGCGGCGCCTAGCCAGACCTTTAGGAAGGGTTAACGAAGGGGCACGAATTGAACGCATTGCGGGTGGTCCGCAATGCGCGTGGCGCAGCCCCGGCTTGTCGGTCGAATCGGCCGTTGATCTGCGCCCCAACTTCCCTCCATTCAAAAGTTGCGTCTGTTCTCTGTTTGCCCCTCGTGGGGCGTTCCGGCAACGGGCCGGGATGCGCAGGCATGAACCGTAGCGGCCCGTTGCCGGTCGAAGCGCCGCGTCTGGCGGGTCGGGTTGGTGCGCGCCAAGCCGCCGTGCCGACCGAGCCGCCGTCAGTTGGTATAGCGCGCGGTGACCTCGCGGGCGATCTTGGCGCCTTCCGCGAGGTGGCGCTTGATCGCGAGGTCGGCGGTGGGGGTGCAGGTGCGGTAGGTCTGCTCGAAGCTGCGATAGCCGCGGTTGAAGCGGG
>JAVBUK010000125.1:0-7040 GCA_031555345.1 Xanthobacteraceae bacterium
ATGACGCGCAGGCCCGGCCGCTCGACATCGAACGATCCGGGCCTGGCGCTGCTGCTGGACGCCGAAGCGGACGCGATCAGTTTCGTCGCCAAGTCGTGGGACTACCACGTGCGCGTCGCGCTCGAGACCTCGCTGGAGGAAAATCTGGCGTCGATCGAGGACAGCGTGCGGGCCGCGACCGGCCGGGGCCGCGAGGTCCTGGTCGATTGCGAGCACTTCTTCGACGGCTACAAGGCCAATCCGGATTATGCGCTCGCCTGCGCCAGGACCGCCTACGATGCCGGGGCCCGATGGGTCGTGCTGTGTGATACCAACGGCGGCACCCTGCCGCACGAAGTCGAGCGGATCTTGGGTGAGGTCGTCAGGACGGTTCCGGGGGACCATCTCGGCATTCACGCCCACAACGACACCGGTCAGGCCGTCGCGGTGTCGCTGGCGGCGGTGCGGGCCGGGGTGCGCCAGATCCAGGGCTCGCTCAACGGCCTCGGCGAGCGTTGCGGAAACGCCAATCTGGTCTCGCTGATCCCGACGCTGAAGCTCAAGGGCGATTATCCCGAACGCTTCGACATCGGCGTGCCGGACGAGCGGCTCGGGAGCCTGGTGCAGGTGTCGCGCAAGCTCGATGACATGCTCAACCGGTCGCCGGATCGGCACGCGCCCTATGTGGGCGACAGCGCGTTCACCACCAAGGCCGGCATCCATGCGTCGGCCATCCTCAAGGACCCGGCGACCTACGAACACGTCACGCCCGAGGTGGTCGGCAACCGACGCCGGGTGCTGGTGTCGGACCAGGCCGGGAAGTCCAACCTGGTGGCCGAACTGGCGCGCGTGGGCATCGTCGCGGACAAGGACGATCCCAAGTTGTCGCGCCTGCTCGAGGTCGTGAAGGAACGCGAGGCGGTCGGCTACGCCTACGAGGCGGCCGACGCCTCCTTCCAGCTGCTGGCGCGGCGGACCCTCGGCACGGTTCCGGCCTATTTCGACGTGCTGCAGTTCGACGTGAACATCGAACACCGTATCAACGCGGTCGACCAGCGGGTCACGGTGTCGATGGCGGTGGTGAAGGTCTGCGTCGACGGGGAGATGCTGATTTCCGCGGCTGAGGGCAACGGTCCGGTGAACGCGCTCGATGTGGCGCTGCGCAAGGATCTGGGAAAGTACCAAAGGTACATCGACGGCCTGGAACTGGTCGATTACCGCGTCCGCATCCTCAACGCCGGCACCGAGGCGGTGACGCGGGTCTTGATCGAGAGCCAGGACGAGACCGGCGAGCGGTGGACGACGGTCGGGGTGTCGCCCAACATCATCGACGCGTCGTTCCAGGCGCTGATGGACTCGATCGTCTACAAGCTGATGAGGTGCGGCGCGTCGGCCTGACGCGATCCGGCTGATCGCGCACAACGCCGCACGGGATCACGCGACGGCGACGCGGTTGCGGCCCTGGTTCTTGGCGACGTAGAGGGCGGTGTCGGCGCTGTCGACCAGCGCCTTGGCGTCGCTCGCGCCGGCCGGCGCCACCGCCGTGCCGAAGCTGGCGGTGACGGTCCGCGGTGCGCCGCCGATGACGAACGGCGTTCCGGCGACGGTCTGGCGCAGCCGCTCGGCCGCGTTGCGCAGCATTTCCACGTTCGCGTCCGTCAGGACGATCAGGAACTCCTCGCCGCCGTAGCGGCCGATCGTGTCGCCCGGGCGCACGGCCGTGCTCAACCGGTCGGCGAATTCGCGCAGCGCCTCGTCTCCGGCCGAATGGCCGAGGCTGTCGTTGATCTGCTTGAAATGATCGATGTCGGCGAGGATGACGCCGAGATGTCCGCCGCGCGCGGCCGACTGCGACAGGGCGCGCTCGAGCGAGGCGGCGATCCCTCCGCGATTGAGCAGTCCGGTCAGGGCGTCACGGGCGGCGGCGTCGGCGAGCCTGCGGTTGCAGTCGAGGATGTTCTGGTAGATGCGGCCCTTCTCGATGATGATCGAGACTTGGCCGGCGATCTGACAGAACACCGTCTGATGCATCTCGCGGTAGGTGTTCTCGTGGCGGCTGGTGAAGAACAGGAAGCCGATCGGGCGGTCGGCGATCAGCGGGCAGGTCAGGCTGGAGCGGCCGCCCTCGCGCAGGATCTTGTTGGTCGAGGCCGAGTTCGGATGGTCGGCGAGATGGGCTTTCAGGTCGTTGATGATGCGCGGCTGACCGGTGCGCAGGATCGTCTCGAGGCTGCTGCCCGCCATCGGCTGGGCATAGCCGGGGCCGATTTCGAGCGTCGGCAGGTTGGAGCGCGCCCAGTAGGAGGTCAGTCGCGCGCCGTCGTCGGACAGGAACGCGCAGGAGATGCGGTCGTAGGGGATCAGCCCCGCGAAGCGCTCGAAGATGCGGTCGAGAACCTTTTCCAGCGTGATGCCTTGCCCGACCGCGTGGGTGATGTCGAACAACCGCTGCAACTCCACCTCGCGGCGGACGAGGGTCTTGGCCAGGAGGTCGAGCTCGTATCCGAGCCGCGCCAGGACATCGTCGCCATCGACCGAAATCTCCGGCACCACGTATCCTTGCCGCAGCCGGCGTACCCATTCGGCATAGGCGGCGACACGCACATCGGCGTCGGTGGACACTGGCTCTGTCAATTCGGGAGGAGTGGCGCTTTCCAAGACGATCCCCGCCAAGGCTGTCAGGCTGGTGCCGGTCGGGCACCGATACCCAGGTCGATCCTCTGCGTTCGGCGCCGCCCTGAATGGGCGGGGTTTCCGGCGGCCGGGGGCGGACCGAGACGGTGATCCTAACGGTGCGGTGTTAGAAAACGGTTACGTGCTGTCCGCAATCTGGTGCATGCCGTACGGGCAGCCGTGCGGCGACCCGAGTTTGCGGTGTAGACTTTTTGGTACCGCGACAAATACGCACGGATTATGCTCCGCCGCGGTTGCGGGGTCGGCGTCGCGACCGCGCAAGCAAGCAAAGGCGGAAATACCATGGCCCTCGGCCCGTTCATCGACTCGCACGCCCACGTTTTCCTCAAGGATCTGCCGATGGTGAGCAATCCGCGCCATCGGCTGGATTACGATTACTCCGCGGACGACTATCTCGCCGTTCTGGACAAGCATGGCGTCCATTTCGGAGTGATCGCGGCAGCGAGCAACTACGCCGATTACAACGATTACGTGGTATCGTGCCTGGAACGCTACCCACGCTTGCGCGGCACCGTGATCGTCAATCCGAGGGTTGAATTGGGTGTGCTGCGCGACATGAAGCGGCGGGGCGTGGTGGGAATTCGCCTGATGTGGATCGGGCGGGCCGAACTTCCCGACGTGACGACGTTCGACTACCGGCGGCTGTTTCGGCGGCTGCGCGACCTCGACATGCACGTGCATCTGCATCTCGAAGGGACACGCTCAGTTCCGGTCGTCGATGCCATCGCGCAGACCGGCGTCAAGCTGGTGATGGACCATTTCGGGACGCCCGACCCGGCCAAGCGCGTCCAGTGTGAGGGCTTTCAGAACATCCTGCGCTGGGTGCAGAAGGGCCGCACCTGGGTCAAGTTGTCCGGCGGCTTTCGCCGCGAGCGTGATGCGGCCGCCGCCTACGCGGCGGAGCTGATCCGTTCCGCCGGGCCTGAGCGCCTGGTGTGGGGCAGCGACTGTCCGTTCGCCGCTTTCGAGGGCAAGGTCAGCTACCAGGACACGATCGACGATTTTCTCGCCTGGGTTCCGGATCCGGAAATGCGCCACGTCATCGGCTGCCACACGCCGTTGAAGCTCTACTTCACCTGACGGACCGGCGCGATGCGCTGCGCCGGCCCAAGGAAACACCGCCGATCCGGGGCGGATCATTCGTGTCACTGCTGTTGCTTGAGGCCCGCCCGTTCGACGATCCCGCCCCAGAACCGGATGTCGCTGCGCAGCAGGTCGTCGAGTTCCTGGGGGGTCATGCTGCGCGGTTCGGTGCCGAGTTCGATGATCCGGCGCCGGAGATCGGGCAGGGCGAGCGCTTCGACGACCGCCTTGCTGAGCCGCGCGACGATCGGTTGGGGCGTTCCGGTCCTGACGAACAGCGAATTCCAGCCCACCAGTTCGTAGTCCAGTCCGCTTTCCTTGGCGGTCGGTACGTTCGGCAGTGAGCGGGTCGGGCCGGTGGAAACGATCGGACGCAGCAGTCCGTCGACGATCGGTCCGCGCAGCGCGGCGAAGGATTCGACCCCGACCGTCGCGTCGCCGCGGGCGACGGAAATCTGCACTTCCGGGGTGGTGCGATACGGAATGATGGTGGCGTTGATCCCGGCCGCGGACTTGAACATCTCGGCGGCGAGATTCTGCGAGCTGCCGCGGTTGATGGTGGCGATGTTCATGGTATTGCCGCGACGGCGCGCCTCGGCGAGAAGATCCGCCAACGTCCGGATCGGCGAGTTCGCCGCCACCAGCAGCAACAGGTCATAGAACGCCACGCTCGAGACCGGCACGAAATCCCGGGTGGGGTCGAACGGCATCGACTTCAGCAGGGTCACGCTGATCGCGGTCCCGGTCGTCAGTACCGCCATGGTGTATCCGTCGGCCGGCGACGACAGGACGGTCTGAGCGGCCAGGGTGCCTCCGGCGCCAGGACGGTTTTCGATGATGACCGGCTGCCCGAGGCTCGCGGACAGCTTCTCTCCGAGCAGCCGCATGGTGATGTCGGCGAGACCGCCGGGGCCAAAACCGATCACGATCCGGATCGGTCGGCCAGGATAGCGTTCCTGCGCGCCGGCGGTGCGCACCGCGAGGCAGGGAGCCATCAGCATACCGGTCCCTGCCGCGAGGAACCGCCGGCGCGCCGGGTTTGCAGGTTCGTGGGTATCCATGATGCTGGTGTTCTCCCGCTGGTGACGGCACCCGCACGCGACATGCGTCCGGAGCGTGCAGTTGAGCAACCACACGAACACGAACACAAGTCGGAATACC
This sequence comes from Xanthobacteraceae bacterium, assembly GCA_031555345.1. GTDB lineage: Bacteria > Pseudomonadota > Alphaproteobacteria > Rhizobiales > Xanthobacteraceae > Astrobacterium. Next base: position 4,918 of record JAVBUK010000125.1, read on the forward strand.
ACGGTCGTGCAGCGGTGATTCCGGCGTGTAAGGTGGTCGCGGCTGCTGGCGGTCGGCGCCGGCAGGGTCCGAAGGTGGGAGGATCGAACGTGTCACGTCCGTGCGTCTTTGTCCGCGGTTGCAGCCGTCTGGTCGCGGCCGGTTTTGCCGGGGTGCTGGTGAGCCTGCTGGCGACGCTGCCGTGCCGGGCCGAGTATCCCGAACGGCCGATCCGTGTGATCACGCCGTTTCCGCCTGGCGGGGCGGTCGATATCGTGACGCGCCTCGTCACTCAGCGGATCAGTGAGCAGCGAGGCTGGTCGTTCGTGATCGAGAGCAAGGCCGCGGCCGGCGGGATCGTCGCCTCCGACGCCGTCGCCAAGGCGGCCGCCGACGGCTATACGCTGCTGATCGCTACCCCGAACCATACCATCAATGCGGCGCTGCGCGCCAAGCTGCCTTACGACTGGGAGCGCGATCTCGTGCCCGTGTCGGTTCTTGCCGAGGTCCCCGAGCTGCTGGTGAGCCACCCGGGCGCGCCGTTCGACAGCTTCGACCGTTTCATCGCCTATGGCCGGCAGAACCCGGGCAAGCTCACCTATTCGTCGGCCGGCAACGGCACGCTGCCGCATGTCACCATGGAGCTGTTGCTGCGGCGGGCGGGTGCCGGTTTGGTGCATGTGCCTTATCGCGGAGCGGCCCCGGCCCTGACCGATCTGCTGGCCGGTGTCGTTCAGGTCAAGCTCGACACCTACGCGACCACCAAAGATCACATCGCAGCCGGAAAGCTGCGCGAGCTCGCCTTCGCCAGCGCGCGTCGGTCACCATTGATGCCGCAGCTTCCAACCATCGCCGAGCAGGGCTTCCCCGGCTACGAGGGGGTTCTGTGGATCGGCTTGATGGCGCCGGCCGGTGTCCCGGCTGCGATCGTCGAACGGCTCGAGGCCGCCGTCATCGAAGCGGTACGCTCCGAGGCGCTGGTCGCACGGCTGACCCGTGACGGCGTCGATGCCGTCGGCAGCACCCGCGCCGAGTTCGCGGCCCGCATCACCAGGGAAGTCGTGCAGTGGCGCGACCTGGCCCGGGCCGCCAAGCTGTCGGTCGAGTGACGTTCTGGTTCCATCAACGGAGAAAGTGTCATGGCGATCCTCACCCAGGGGCCGGATCCGAACCCGAAAGTGCCGCAGTTCCGCTGTCCGCCCGGTACGGTCGATACCCACATCCACCTGTTCGGCCCCGCGGATCGCTATCCGTTCGATCCATCGACCTTCTACCTGTCCGCCGATGCCCTGCCCGAGACCAATCTGGCGCTGCAAGACACGCTCGGCATCGCGCGCGCGGTCGTGGTCAGCGGCGGCGGCTACGGGCGCAATCCCCGCCACCTGGCGGATACGCTCGCCCGCTTCCCCGAGCGCTACCGGGGGGTTGCGCTGGTGCCCGACGACATCGCCGATGCGGAGTTTGCGCGCCTGACGGGCCTCGGCGTGCGCGGTCTTCGCTTCATGAGCGCCTCGCGCGGGGGGGTGTTGCCGACGATCTCCGAGCCGCTCGCCGCCCGTGCGGCCGAGCATGGCTGGCACGTCCAGTTCTATCCGCACGGCGCCGACATCCGCGAATTCGCCGCGCGCCTGCTCGCGTTGCCGAACACGATCGTGCTCGATCATTTCGCCAGTGTGAAGGCCGAACTCGGGGTCGACCAGCCGGCGATGCGCACGCTCAAGGACATGCTCGACACCGGCCGGGTCTGGATCAAGTTGTCGGGTCCGATGCGCTGCGTTCCGGGCGACTTTCCCTATGCCGCGGTCACGCCGCTGGCGCGCGCGCTGGTGGCGCATGCGCCGCAGCGGCTGGTGTGGGGCACCGACTGGCCGCACGTCAACATGGACGGGCGGGGCATGCCCAACGACGGCGACCTCGTCGATCTCATTCCGGAGTGGATCGTCGATGCGGGCGACCGGCAGACGATCCTGGTCGATAATCCATCCGTGCTCTACGGTTTCCCGCCCGTGGTCGGCAGCCTCGGTGGGGCGCCCTAAAGACGCCGGATCGCTTCGGGCGCGCCGACCAACAGGGACGCGGGCACGCGGGCCGCGGCCGCGGTGAGGGGCGGCAGGAAATCGTCGACGCAGTCGGCCACGGTGTAG
>JAVBUK010000448.1:0-5117 GCA_031555345.1 Xanthobacteraceae bacterium
CGACCGCATTGGCGCGGAATTCGGCGCCGAGCACATCGCCCAGCCGGGTCAGCCGGCCCGGCGCACCCGGCAGGGCCGCGCTCCAGGTCACCGGCGCCCGCTCCTCGCCGGCCAGCGTAAAGGCGACGTCGGGGCGGCTCATGGCGAGGCGACGCACCACGTCGCGGATCGCTTCGCCCTCGGCCCGGTCGCTCTTGAGGAATTTCAACCGGGCCGGCGTCGCAAAGAACAGGTCGCGCACCTCGACCCGTGTGCCCTCGCCCAGCGCCGCGGGACGCAGCGCCGACTTCTCACCCGCCTCCACCGCGATCGCCCAGGCATGCGGCTCGGCGGCGTACCGGGTGGTGATGGTCAGCCGCGCCACCGACCCGATCGAGGGCAGCGCCTCGCCGCGGAACCCGAGGGTGCGGATCGCCAACAGGTCGTCGTCGGCGAGCTTGGAGGTGGCGTGGCGCTCGACCGCCAGATCGAGGTCGCCAGGGGTCATGCCGGCGCCATCGTCGGCGACGCGGATCAGCCGGCGGCCCCCGCCGTCGGTCAAGACGTCGATCCGATGCGCGCCGGCATCGAGCGCATTCTCGACCAGTTCCTTGACGGCGCTGGCGGGCCGCTCGACCACCTCGCCGGCGGCGATGCGGCTGATCAACGAAGGCTCGAGTTGGCGGATCGGCATGGGCGACCGGATGGGGCGACTTGATTCGGGTGTGCCGCCATTGTACCGGCCGACCGGCCGCCGGGCGAGCGGCGCCGGCGAGTTCCTTGCCCGGCAGCCCATCATCCGGCCGATCGAGGGATCAGACTATGCGTCGCATGGGCCCGCTCCCCCCGCTTCGCGGGGGAAGACAGCTACTGCGGTCCGGCATCATGCGACCCACACGATGCGGCATTACGACAAGCATCGCCCGGTGATCCTCCCCCGCTGTGCGGGGAAGGAGGACCGCCCGAAGGGCGGCGGTGGGGGCGCGGCACCATCTACGACGCGCTGTCTTTCAGGACCGAGTTCCAGCGCTTGACCTCGCTCTCGACCAGGGTGCGCAGCGACGCCGGGGTCTGACCCGCCTGATCGGGCAGCACGCTGCCGAGATCGAGCAGACGCTTGCGCGTGGCCTCGTCCGCAAGCCCCTTCTTGTAGGTTTCGTTGAGCTTGGCGAGGATTTCGGGGGGCGTTCCCTTGGGGGCGAACAACGCGTTCCAGGCGCTCACCTGGTACTCCGGCAAGCCAGCCTCCTTGGTGGTGGGGACGTCGGGCAACGCCGGCGAACGTTCCGGCGTGGCGATCGCATAGGCCTTGATGGTACCGGCCTTGATCTGCCCGACCAGGTTGACGATCTGGTCGCACATGTAGTCGACCTGACCGCCCACCATGTCGTTGAGCGCCGGACCAGTGCCGCGATAGGCGACCACCGGGTGCTTCACCCCGAGCTGCGACGACAGCATGGTGCAGCTCGAGTGCGAGACCGAACCGACGCCGGCATGAGCCTGCCGGCTCTTCTGCGACGGATCCTTGGCCCAGGCGACGAACGCCTTGAGATCGGCCGGCGGAAAATCCTTGCGGGCGACGATGATGATCGGCGTGCCGGCGACCAGCCCGATCGGCTCGAAATCCTTGGCCGGATCGTATTTGAGGTTGGGATAGAGCGCCGGCGCCGCGCCATGGGTGCCCATGTGGCCCATCATGATGGTGTAGCCGTCGGGCGCCGCCTGCGCGGTCCGGGTGGTGCCGGTGGTGCCGCCGGCACCGGCCACGTTCTCGACCACGAACTGCTGGCCGAGCGCCTTGGCCATGGATTCGGCCATGATGCGCGTCACCACGTCGGTCGGCCCGCCGGCCGCGAACGGCACCACCACGGTGACCGGGCGCGACGGAAAGGTGTCCGCCGCCGCCGGGGCAACCGCCAGCCCGACGATGGCGGCGAGAAATGCAATACAGCGTTTCATGACTGTCTCCCTGCTGGTTGATTGTCGGATGCGCCGCAATTCCACGCCCTACTCCTGAAAAGCCCTTCTGCGTCCGAGCGTGACGGACGGCAGAACCGCGATCAACGTGACGATCAGCGCCGCCACCACCAGGCCGAGGGAAATCGGCCGGTCGACGAAGGTCATCAGACTGCCTTCCGACAGGGCCAGCGCCTGACGCAGCTTCTCCTCCATCAGCCGACCGAGCACGAAGCCGAGCAGCATCGGCGCCGGCTCCAGCCCGAACTTGATCAGCAGGTAGCCGACCGCGCCGAAGAACGCGGTGAAATAGACGTCGTGCGGGTTGTTGTTGATCGAGTAGATGCCGATGCTGCAGAACAGCAGGATGATGGTGAACAGGATGCGGTACGGCACCTTGAGCAGCCTGACCCACAGCCCGACCAGCGGCAGGTTGATGATCAGCAGCATCAGGTTGCCGATCCACATCGACGCGATCACGCCCCAGAACAGCGCCGGATTGGTGGTCATCACCAGCGGGCCGGGAATCACCCCGTGGATGGTCATCGCCCCGACCATCAGCGCCATCACCGCATTGGGCGGAATGCCGAGGGTCAACAGCGGCACGAAGGCGGTCTGGGCGCCGGCATTGTTGGCCGATTCCGGGCCCGCCACCCCCTCGATCGCCCCGAGGCCGAAGCGTGACGGATCGTCGGCGAGTTTCTTTTCCATGGTGCAGGAGGCGAACGGCGCCAGCACGGCGCCATTGCCGGGCAGGATCCCGAGTGCGGCGCCCAGCCCGGTGCCGCGCAGGATCGGTCCGAACGCCCGCCGCAAGTCGGCCGCGGACGGCAGCACCCGCCCGATCTTGCCCTTGACCACCGCCCGGGCCTCGGGGTTTTCGATATTGCGCAGGATTTCGGCGATGCCGAACACGCCCATCGCCACCACCGCGAAATCGACGCCGTCGGCCAGCGCGGAAAATCCCATGGTGAGGCGTTCGTCGCCGGTTTCCAGATCGGTTCCGACCGTCGCCAGCAGCAGCCCGAACACCACCATGATGACGGCCTTGAGCACCGAGCCGCGGGCGAGCACGACGGCCAGCCCGAGCCCGAGCACCATCAGGCCGAAATACTCGGCCGGCCCGAACAGCAACGCGACCTGGGTCAGCGGCCCGCCGATCGCCGCGACGAACAGGGTGGCGATCGTGCCGGCGATGAACGAACCGATCGCCGCGACGCCCAGGGCGATGCCGGCCTGGCCGTTGCGGGCCATCTGGTGACCATCCAGCGTCGTCACCACCGCCGTCGCTTCGCCCGGGATGTTGACCAGGATCGCGGTGGTCGAGCCGCCGTACTGGGCGCCGTAGTAGATGCCGGCGAGCATGATCAGGGCGCCGTTGGGGTCGACCTTGAAGGTCAGCGGCAGCAGCATCGCGATGGTGGCGATCGGGCCGACGCCCGGCAGGACGCCGATCAGCGTGCCGACCAGACAGCCGGCGAAGCACAGCGCCAGATTGGTCGGCGACAGCGCCGTCGCGAAGCCCAATCCGAGATTTCCGATCAGATCGAACATGCGACCTCAATAACCGACCAGCCAGGGGGCGAGCGGAATCGGCAGTCCGAGCGCGAACTTGAACAGGCCAATACTGAACACGGTCGCCACCACCGCGGTGACGATCGTCTCCTGCCACCGGATCTCGTTGCTGGCGCAAGCGGCGACGACGATCACCAACGGCCCGGCGACGGCCAATCCCAACGGCCGCACCGCCAGTCCGAACAGCACCATGCTGCCGAACACGAACAGCGGCCCGCGCAACGGCCAGCGCTGGCGGCTTTCATTCATGTGCCAGTACGAACCGACCAGCAGCAGCAGACCGAGGATCGCCAGAAACACCGACAGGATCTTCGGCATCATGCCGGGCCCCACGGCGCCGTGCGCGACGAACGGCAGATCCCGGGCGAGCGAATAGGCCAGCACGGCGACACCGATCATCGCCGCGCCGCCGAGGAAATCCTGGCGCAGCGGCAGCGATGCGCGGGGCGCGCGGACGGTGATTGGCGTTTCGCCACGCATTCTGCGACCTCCCTGTCCGGCATCTTGCTTGTTGTTGTTGGCGCCCGGTGGGGGCAGCCGGGTTGGCAACGCGAAGTCTACACCGCGGTGCGGCGCGCTGTCTCTGGAACTTACGTCGAAATGACGCGAACCGAGAACCGGCGGCTCCACCGCCTGTGCGGACATCGACTCAGGGCGCGCCGCATCCGCCGCATTCCCGACGGAATGTTCGAGCGGCATCGGCGATCCGAACGCGGATTGCGGCGACGGACTTTTCCGCCGCGGCCGCTGTGCCGGTGCGCCGACCGCGATTGTCGGCAACCCGGATCGAGGCCGACTCCTCCCGGGGCGCGAACCACGCTATGACCGACGCGGAACGAACCGCGAAGACCCGCCATGACACCATCCCATGTCGCCGTATCCCATGTCGTCGTATCCGATGTCGCCGCACCCCGTGTCGCCGTGATCGGTGCCGGTCCGGCCGGGCTGATGGCCGCCGAAACTCTGGCGGACGCCGGCGTGCGGGTGACCGTCTACGACCACATGCCGTCGGCCGGCCGCAAGCTGTTGATGGCCGGGCGCGGCGGACTCAACCTCACCCACAGCGAACCGCTGGAAAACGTCCTCCTCCGCTACGGCCGAGCCGAACCACGCCTGCGCGCCGCCATCGCGGCCTTTCCGCCCGACGCGCTGCGCGCCTGGTGCGACGACCTGGGCCAACCGACTTTCGTGGGATCGAGCGGCCGGGTGTTCCCGAAGTCCCTCAAGGCGTCGCCGTTGTTGCGCGCCTGGCTCGGGCGGCTCGACCGGCGTCGGGTCGCCTTCGCGCTGCGCCATCGCTGGACCGGCTGGGACGCGAACGGCGCGCTCGTCTTCGCGACGCCGGCCGGCACGGTCACGGCGGCGCCGGACGCCACCATCCTGGCGCTCGGCGGCGCGAGCTGGCCGCGGCTCGGCTCCGACGCCACCTGGGTCTACATCGTGACCGGCGCGGGCGTTGCGGTCACGCCGCTGGTGCCGGCCAATTGCGGCTTTGTCGTCGACTGGTCGGACATTTTCCGGGCGCGGTTCGCGGGCGCGCCGCTCAAGCGCATCGCGGCGCGCTTCGCCGGCACGACGGTGCGCGGCGAAGCGATGGTGACCGCGGG
>JAVBUK010000248.1:0-7766 GCA_031555345.1 Xanthobacteraceae bacterium
ATGCTTCCCGCGCCATGACTGCTGTGCATTACCCACGCGACTCCCGAAAGCCCCGCCGGCTGAACCGAGCCGCGAAGCGCTTCAGCCGATCAATTCGTGATTATCACGATGGATTATCTTACCCCGCGACATTAAAGCGCATTTCACCCCGCAGAAATCGGAACGGCGCTCCAGAATCTCTTCATTACCGCCGTGTCCGGCAGCGAGCCGGCGTCCTTCTGGTGAAAATCGTTCCGGATTTCCGCGTGTTGATTTTGATCTCGCCGCTCGGCTCTCCGAACGGAGGCGTATTACCCCGGTGGATGCGGGATTTGGCTGCACCAGTCGCGGGTAATTAGACGGAGTTCGAGCGCGAACATGCAACTTGACACACGAAGTCGCATGCATTGGATATAATGTCGGTGACGTTGCGGCAACGTCTACTGATATTAATACCGCCGCGCCGCGGAGAAGGTACGCAGTCGAACATCGGTATGGCGTTGTTTATCTGTGCGGGCTGCTCACTGGGGCCACACGCCAGTCACGCTTGCTGAGGCGTTTCAGCAAGCGACCGAAATATACCGCTGGGCGAAAGGGAGACGATGCGAATCCAACGACCTGTTATTGTCGCGACACTCGGACTGATGCTCCTGCCGCTCCAACCAACGGCGGCAACTGGCGCCGAGATCAGAGTTCTGAGTATTCCAGCGGTTTTGGAAATCATGAACCAGATCGGCCCGCAGTTTGAGCGCGCCAGCGGCCATAAGCTGTCTTTCCGTCACGATACAGCCGCCGCAATAGGCCGTCAGGTGCAGGACGGTGCGACATTCGACATCGCCATTGCGACCGGACCCGTAATCGGCGAACTGGTCAACAAGGGAAAAATCGCTCCCGATTCGATCGTCAATATTGGTCGCTCCGGGCTTGGCGTCGCCGTCCGCAACGGTGCGCCGAAGCCGGACATCAGCACCGTCGACGCCTTCAAGCGAACGCTGCTTGCAGCCAGATCGGTTGTCCGATCCGAAGGCACCAGTGGTGTCTATTTCGAAGGGCTGATGACCCGCCTCGGTATCGCGGATGGGATGAAGAGCAAGATCCGGATTGGGCGGAGCGGCCTCGTCGCCGAAACTGTGGCGACCGGTGAAGTCGAGCTCGCTGTGCAACAGATCAGCGAGATCCTGCCCGTGGCCGGCGTGGAATTACTCGGACCGTTCCCACCGGAAGTCCAGCTGTCGACGCTGTTTTCAATGGGCATCGGCACGGGAGCAAAGGAACCGCAGGCCGCACGTGAGCTCGCGAAATTTCTGACATCACCCGCGGCGGCGCGTGCGATCAGGGCGAAAGGAATTGATCCGGCCTTCTAGATGGGCCTGCGGCTGGCGGCCTGCGACCATCGCATCACACTCCACAATGGATCCCGTCCTTGAACTGATCCCGGAAGAGCGACGAGCAAGGATTTGGTTTGTTCAATCGCTCCGGCGCCGAGCCGACTTCGTGGATAGCGAATACCATTCGAGCATGGTCTGAGCCGGTTTAACGCCGCTATGAATAGGTACCGCCAGGGCAACGGATTGCATCGACTGCACCTTCAACACCAAGGGAGCACCCGCGTGCTTGCGAGTTGTCGCGGGAATCCGCATGAATGGAGATACTGATGAAAATCGAGGATCGCTCGGTTCCTTCCAGGATATCCGACAGCATCGGCGACCCGGCGCCAACCCGGCGCCGGTTCGTCGGGATGGCCGGGACGGCCGGTGCGCTTGCCGCGATTCCTGCGATGTCACTGGCGACGGCAAGCGCCGTGGCCGGGCCGGCACCCGCGCGCACATTGCCGCGCCAATGGGACGAAGCATTCGATGTCGTCGTCGTCGGCTCGGGTTTTGCCGGCATGTCGGCCGGCGCCGAAGCGGCGGCACGCGGCAGTCGCACGATCGTCATCGAGAAAATGCCGATTCTCGGCGGCAATTCCCGCATCAACGGCGGCCTCCTCGCCGCCTGGACCGACAAAGACCAGATGCGTCAGAAATTGAACCTCGGCGATGACAGTGCCGACCAGCACTACGCCGACACGCTCAGGGGGGGCGACTATTTCAACATCCCCGAGCTGGCGCGCGTGATGGTGGAGCAGGCGCCTGCCGCGGTCAACTGGATGCTGGAAGAGGGAGATCTCAAGCTCAAGAACCGGCTGACTTTCCAAGGCGGTCACACGGCGTTTCGTTTCTACGAAACGGCGGTCGGAAGCGGCCGTGGATATATCGACGCCATGCAGAAAATCGGCGCCCGCCACGGACTGGGCAAGGTCCGCCTCAACACCAAGCTGACATGGATCTGGCGCCGGGACCCGTCCGGACCGGTGCTGGGCGTCGAAGTGGAAACGCCGCAAGGGGTGCGCAACATCAAGGTGAACCAGGCACTGGTGCTGACGTCCGGCGGGTTCGCCCGCAATGTTCAGATGCGGCAGGCCTTCTGCCCCTACCTCACCGCCAGCTTCAACTGCACCAATCAGCCCGGCGCCACCGGCGAAGTGCTGCGCCATGCTCAGGCGGTCGGGGCGGACGCGCTTCACCTCGGATTCATCCAGCTCGTTCCGCACGCGGATCCCGACACCGGGATGCTGGACAAGTACGTCACGCTCGCCGGGCGAACGCCGGCTTTCGGTGCCGTCTACGTTACACCGCAAGGAAAGCGCTTCGTCAACGAACTGGGCCAGCGCAACAGCATGTCTCGCGCCGCGATCAGCACCGGGTTCAAGCGTGCCTTCTGCGTGTTTTCCGACAACATGGTGGCGAAGGTTTCGACGCCCGCAGAGGTGAACGAAGGCGTCGCGATCGAGCGCTTGGTGAAAGCTGATACGCTCGCCGACCTGGCCCGCAAGCTGGACGCCCCTCCGGCCGCCCTCGAGGAGACCGTCAGCAAGCACAATCAGTACGTCAAGGATCGGCGAGACGCCGACTACAACAAGGGTTTCGCGTCGTCGGTGATGGCGATGAATGAGGGACCGTTCTACAGCGTGGCAATGTGGCCCTCCGTTCATCACTGCCAGGGCGGCGTACGGATCAACACATCCGCGCAGGTCATCGACATCTGGGGCAACCCGATTCCGCACCTGTACGCCGCCGGCGAGTGCACCGGAGGCGTGCAAGGCAACAATCGCCTGGGCGGGAACGGCGTGGCGAACTGCATCGTGTACGGCCGCATCGCCGGAACCAACGCTGCGAAAGAGAAGAAGCTATGAGACGGTTCACACAGCTATTCGCCCTGATGCTGATGGTCCTGCTGGCGGCCGGTGCCGACGCCGCCGACCGGACCTCGGGCGGCGCCAGGCAGACGACCGCGGCCCAGCGGACCAAACCGACGCAGGAAGATCGCCAGTTGTTCGACAAGGCGACGGCCTCGTGGAAGAACTCGTCGTTCACCGACCATCTGCATCAGCAGAAAGGCGTCGGCTGCGTCGATTGCCATGGCAAGAGCAGGCCGGTGAAGGGCGATGCCGCCGACAACGCGACCTGCAGCAAGTGTCACGGCGACTACCCGGCGCTCGCCGCCCGCAGCAAGCTGCCCGCCAAACTGGCCAACCGCAACCCGCACGCCTCGCATCTCGGCGACATCGACTGCGTCGTCTGCCACAAGGCGCACACGGTGTCGGCGCCGTACTGTCTCGGGTGCCACACCAATTTCGATATGAGAATTCCCGGAGGTAAATAGACCGATCCTGGTGTCCCGGTTCCGACGTCGGTTCCGTTCGCCGCCCGCGCCGTACCAACGGCGGAACCGAAAAGGACACCAGCAGCGCGATGATGCCGGGTGGTTTTGGATTCGACGCTTCGATGAAGAGCGCGTCGAAAGCGAGACAGGAACGTCGAATCCACCACACGGGTCGACCGGTACGCTGTCGATACACCGTATCGCTTCGGCGGCCGGCCGGTCCCGGCCGCCGACACCGGCCCGAGGAACGGATCCGTCGAATTTCGCAGGAGCCGATGTGGCTGACCATTCCGCTCCGGCAACCGATCACCCCGCCACGTTTCGGTGCCTCATGGGCATTCGCCCGCGACACGCGCGGGCGAATGGTGATGGAGGACCGGATCGGGCTCGATGCCGAGAGCGCCCTCCCCCGCGCCTTCAGCAGCCGCTCAGCTTTGTCCGCTCGACCGACAGCCCGAACAGCGGCCGCAGACGGGTGCCGAGGATGCTGCCGGCGAAGGCGGCGGCGAGCCAGACCCAGCCGTGCAGGCTGGACGACGCGATGCCGCTGAAATAGGCGCCGATGTTGCAGCCATAGGCGAGCCGGGCGCCATAGCCGAGCATCAGCCCGCCGACGACCGCGGCGACCAGCGAACGCGCCGGCACCTTCCAGGTCGGAGAGAATTTTCCCGACAGCCCGGCGGCCATCAGGGCGCCCAGCACGATGCCGAAATCCATCACCGAGGTGATGTCGGCAAACACGCTCTGGGCCAGCGCCTGCGCCCGCGCCGGCGCCTGCCAATAGGGCCAGGAGGCGACGTCGACCCCGCCCACCGCAGCGATCTTGGAGCCCCACAGCGCGAACGCCGAGGTCACGCCCCACGGTCGGCCGGCGAGGTACAGGGTGGCGAAGTTGCCGATGGCCAGCGCCACCGCGCCGGCGACCAGCGGCCAGGGACCGTGCAGCAAGCGGTCGAAGCCGCGACGCGACGTATCGGCGGCGCCGACCAGGCGGCCGTGCCGGCGCTTTTCGAACCGCACGGTGACCCCGGCGATGACGGCGAACACCGCCAGGCTCGAAGCCAACGCCGGCGCCCATCCGAGCGGTTAGATGAAAGACACCGGGCCGATGTTGGGACCCGCCGACCACCACGGCAGATGCAGGGCGCCCACCGTCGATCCGGCGATGAAGGCGGCGAGCGTCACCAGCATGCGGGTGTTGCCGCCGCCGACGGTGTAGAGCGTGCCGGAGGCGCAGCCGCCGCCGAGCTGCATGCCGACGCCGAACAGGAATGCCCCGACCAGCACCGAGATGCCGACCGCGCCGTATTCGCCACGCACCGCCTCGCCGACCAGCGAGCCGTGCGCCAGCGCCGGAAAGAACAGGATGGCGGCGATCGCCAGCATCACCATCTGGGCCCGCAATCCGGCCCCACGGCCGTCGGCGATGAACACGCGCCACGCCGAGGTGAAGCCGAACAGGGCGTGATAGAGGATGAGGCCGAGCGCGCCGCCGAGCACGAACAGCGCGCCCTGGCGCCACGAGTAGGCGATGCCCAGCGCCAGCGCGCCGCTCGCCAGCAGCGCCGCCGCCACCACGACCACCGCACGGCTGCTGGGCGTGCGGCTGGTGGCGGGCGAGGCAAGATTGGCATCGACGGAAAGATCGCCGATGGCGGACGGAAGGTCGGTCATGCAAGCCCCTCGTGGTTTCTGTTCCTCGTTACAAGTATCTTTTTTTACGTATCCTGCAATTGATACCATCAAAAAATGACGTTTTGCCTGCATATTGCCGTTTCTGAAGATTGCAATTCTCTTTTCCGATTGCGCCGAGCGACAGATTTCTGCCGCGCCGACGCATCGGCGGCGCCGGCGATCATCCGCCCTCGGGTGGTGAACGGCGGCGCCGGACGTTGATCTGGATCATGGCCCCCACCGGCCCCGACCCGGTGATATGGGCGACCACAGAAACGTTATGGCAGGAGAGTTCTCATGACTGTCCGCCCCGAGCCCCCGGGATCCGACAATTCCGCCAAACCGTTGTTGTGCTGCCGGATGGCGGCACTGGGCCTCGACCGCGACGCGGTGGCCAGCGCCGACCGCGAACTGTTCGACCGGCTGCGGCAGCGTTGCGCCAAGTGCGAGTTCCCGGAGGCCTGCAGCGACGACCTGCGCGAGGATCCGAGCAACCCGGTGTGGGAAGCCTATTGCCCGAACTCGCCTGCCCTCACCCGGCTGGCCGGCGACTGAGCGCGCATCGATCGCAGCGCCAACGCCCCACGGCGCCGGTGGTGATGGTCTGGGCCTGTCGCGGGCGAGACCAGTTCGCTCGCCGGTCGATTGCGTCGGCTGATGCCTCCAAAGCGGCGGTTCGAATCAGAACCCGTACAGCCGAGCAGGGTTGTCGACGAGGATCTTCTTGGTGGTTGCAGCGCTTCCGGCGCAGCTCACGAGTTGCTCGAGCAATGCCGCGGTATCGAGCGGGCGATACGCCAGCGCGGGCGCATCTGCGCTCTTGACATGGCCATGACTACCTGCGTGTGGCCAGTCGGTGCCCCACACGACGCGATCGGAATTGGCGTCGATCAGCGCGCGGGCGATCGGCTCGGCGTCCGCAAATCCGGGTTCCCGCACCGATATCCGATAGGCGCCCGACAGCTTGACCCAACACCGCCCGCTTGCCAGCAGATCGCAAAGCATCACCAAGCCGGGTTGGGCCGACCCCAACGCCGCATTGGCGAGCCCCATATGGTCGACCACGACCGGCACCGGCAGCGATCGGAAGCAGCCGACCAATCGTTCGATCACGGTCAGGTCGGTGAAGATTTGGACGTGCCATCCCAGCCGCGCGACACGGCCGGCCGCGGCGGTGATTCGGCCGGCGATCTCGTCGACATCACGCAGTCCGGCGCTGGCGGCATTCACCCGTATGCCGCGCGCGCCGCACGTATGCATGCGGTCCAGTTCGTCGTCGACAATCGTCGGATCGAGCCCGATGACGGCGCGTGCCGACGGCCCGATCGCCGCGACGGCGTCCAGGGTGCATGCGTTATCGACGCCGTAGGCGCTCGGTTGTACGACGACATGGCGCGTCAGACGGAGCGCCGCCGCGATCCCGCGATACTGATCGAGCGTAGCCGGCGGCGGCGTATAGGTGCGATCGGGCGATGGCGGGTAATGATCGGCGGGGCCGAACACGTGCATATGGCAATCGGTCGCGTCGGCCGGAACATCGACCGTTGTCGCGCGCGGCGTTGGAAACTCCATGAGATCATCCCCGTGGACGATTGTTCGACACACGACGTCTTGATCGCCCCGTCGCCGCCCGCCGGCGGTGGCCGGCGGCGGCGACGGATGACCGGACATCGTCATGCGGCGACGCTCATCGTCAATTGATGCGGACGCCGGTCAACTTCCCCACTTCGCGATAGGCGGCGACTTCCGTTTCGACGAAACGCGCGAACGCGTCGATCGACATCGGCGCTTGGCGCATGCCGAGTTCGTCCAGTTTGGCGCCAACGTCGGGCAGCTGCAGGATACGGTAGATTTCGTCATGCAGCCTTCGTCGTATCTCGAGCGGCGTTCCGGCGGGAGCGAAGACGCCGTACCAGTTCGTGATCTTGAGCAGCTTGTATCCGAGCTCGGCCATGGTCGGGACGTCTGGCAGGCTCGGATCCCGCTGCTGCGTGGTGACGGCCAGCGGACGCATGTGCCCGGACTTCAGATAGGACGTCACCGACGACATCGCGTCGAAGTTCATGTCGACGAAGCCAGCCAGCAGATCAACGACGGCCGGACCGCTGCCCTTGTAGGGGATATGCACGAAGTTTCCGCCACTTTCGATACGAAGCATCTCGCCAGCGAGCTGGTTGGCGCTGCCGACGCCGGGTGACGCGAACGAAACACCATTCTTCCGCGATTTCGACAGGGCCACGAGTTCGCTCACGCTGGCCGCGGGAAAGTCCTTGCTCACCACCAGCACGTTGGGCACATACCCGATGTAGGCGACCGGCGCAAACGCCTTCACCGAATCGTACGGCGGGTGCGGCATCAGCGCGGGCGCGATCGCGTTGCAATTGACGTGACCCATCAGCAGTGTGTAG
>JAVBUK010000414.1:0-3584 GCA_031555345.1 Xanthobacteraceae bacterium
CCCGCGCACAACCGCCGCCGGCCAACGGCGGGACGTTTCGTATGCGGGAGACCCGCTTCGCAACCTCCTCGGGATCGAGGCCGGAATCAAAAATCCCGCATTCCCAGCACATCGGCCATGGAATAGAGGCCGGGCGGCCGGCCCCTGGCCCATTGCGCGGCCTTCAGCGCCCCGCGCGCGAAGATCATGCGGTCCTCGGCCTTGTGGGTGAGCTCGATGCGCTCGGCCGGCCCGGCGAAAACCACCGTGTGGTCGCCCACCACGGTGCCGCCGCGCAACGACACGAACCCGATATCGCCCGGCTTGCGTGGACCCGTCACGCCGTCGCGCCCGCGAGCCGAATGCTGATCGAGACCGATCCTGCGGCCGTCGGCGGCGGCATGCCCGAACATCAGGGCGGTGCCGGACGGCGCGTCGACCTTGGCCTTGTGGTGCATCTCCAGGATTTCGATGTCGAATTCGGGGTCCAGCGTGGCCGCGGCCCGCTTCACCAGGGCCGCGAGCAGATTGACCCCGAGGCTCATATTGCCGGACTTGACCACGGTCGCGCGCTGGGCCGCGGCGGCGATCCGCTTTTCGTCCTCGGCGGTCAGGCCGGTCGTGCCGATGACGTGGACGCGGCCGCGCGCGGCAACCAGTTCGGCAAACGTCACGGTTGCGGCCGGTATGGTGAAATCAATCAGGCCGTCGGCCCCATCGAGCAGGGGCGCCGGATCGACCGTCACCGGAATGCCGAGATTTCCAAGCCCGGCGAGTTCGCCCGCATCCCGCCCGAGCACGATCGAGCCGGCGGCCTCGACCGCACCCGCGAGCGAAACCCCGGGCGCATCGGCGATGGCGCGGATCAAATTGCGGCCCATGCGCCCACTGGCACCGGCCACGACCAACCGCATGTCGGACATTTGTTCCTCCTCAGCGCTGCGCGGCCGTCAGGCGGCCGGTTGCGGGCCGTCGTAGCCTTCGATGATGATGACGTCGCCGATTCCCTTGCCGCGCCGCAGCGCGGCGGCTTCCGAATATTCGGGCGATCGATAGCACGCCAGGGCGGTCGCATAGTCGGCGAATTCGATCACCACGTTGCGCGACCGGCTCGCGCCTTCGACCGTCTCGAACTTTCCGCCGCGGACGAGGAACTTGGCGCCGTAGGCGCGAAACGCGACCGCGTTCGCCGCCACATAAGCCTTGTAACCGGCCTCGTCGGTCACCTCCATGCGCACGATCCAATATCCCTTCGGCATGTGTCACCCGTTCGTTGCGGCGGCGATCTCGGCGACGATCGCTTCCGCGCTCGCCTTGGGATCGGACGCCGCCAGGATCGGACGCCCCACCACCAGGTAGTCGGCACCGGCCGCGATCGCCGACGCCGGGGTCATGATTCGCTTCTGGTCGCCGGTTTCCGCCCCGGCAGGCCGGATCCCCGGCGTCACCAACGCCATGGAGGCGCCGACCACCGGCCGCAGGCTGGTCGCCTCCGAGGCCGAGCATACCAGGCCGTCGACGCCGATGTCGCGCGCCTGCGCGGCCCGCTCGGCGACCAGCTCCGGCACCGTGAAATCGTACCCGGCGGCGGCGAGATCGGCGTCGTCGTAGGAGGTGAGCACCGTGACGGCAAGGATGCGCAGTCCGGAATCGCCGCGCGCATCGACCGCGGCATGCATGGTCTGCGGGTAGGCGTGTACGGTCAGGAAATCCACCCCCATGCGGGCGACGTTCTCGACCCCCTTGGCGACGGTGTTGCCGATGTCGTGCAGCTTGAGATCCAGGAACACCCGCTGTCCGCTGTCGGCCAGGGCGCGCGCGAATGTCAGGCCGCCATCGGCCAACGCCAGCTGATATCCGATCTTGTAGAACGTCACGGCGTCACCCAGGCGCTCGATCATCGCCTCGGCATCCGCCACGCGGGGCACGTCGAGAGCCAGAATCAGCCGGTCGCGCGGCTCCATCGTCGCCTCCTTTGGTTCAGCGCGGCCACCCGCAGGGTCACCGCCTGCGCGCCGCCTCCACCAGATGCTGCAGCACGGTGCGCAGCTGCTTTGCGCTGCGTTCGTCGCGCAATTGATCGCTGTCGTCAAACGCGGTCGCGGCCTCGCGCACGGCGATCTGCTCGGGCAGCACGACCGCGCCGCAGCCGAGTTCCAGAATCTGCCGCAACGCCATCAACGAACGGTAGCCCCCCAGATTGCCGTTCGAAGCGGCGCCGAGGGCGAAGACACGGTCCTTGAAGGCCGCGAGCGGCGGCTCGCCCCCCTCGCGCACGCGCGAGACCCAGTCGAGCGTGTTCTTCAACAGCGGCGTGACGGACGCGTTGTATTCCGGGCCGATGATGAACACACCGCGATGCGTCATCATCAGCCGTTTGAGCTTGACGGCATTGGCGGGAACGCCGCTTTGCGCCTCGAGATCGCCGTCGTACAGCGGCAGCGGATAATCCCCCAGCGATATCCAGGTGGCTTCGACATCGGCAGCGGCGAGCGCAAGCTCCTTGACGGCAAGGGCCGCCAGGCGGGCGTTGAACGACCCGGTGCGGATCGACCCGGCGAATACCAGGATTTTTGGTAGCAACATGGCACCTCTCAGACCGTACCCGGGCGGGTTGTTATACCGAGGCGCGCAGACTTGCACTCTTTCCGTGTTTTCATAGGCGAATGCCCGCGTAAAACGCGGGCATGCCAATCGGGTTCAACGGCACCCGCCCCCGAGCCGGCTCGAAACCCGACTCAATTCTTGCGATAGACCCACACGCGTGCCGGCGGCAGGTTGAGCCAGATCACCTCGGACGGCTCCGCGTCGACGCCGGTGAGCTTGCGCGGGATGGGCGGCATCACCGCATAGGTGAACTGGATGAACGGCGCGCCGGGCGACAACAGCGCAAAGGCGTCGCAGATCAGCCGCAGGCGTGTCCGCAGCGGCTTGGTGAGCAACGGCAGCCCGGAGACCACGGCGGCCGCCGGATTGGCCACCAATGTGCCGAGCAGCTGCTTGAGCCGATAGGCGTCGCCTTGCACGACCGTCGCTTCCGGATAGCGCGAGCGCAACAACCGGCAGAAGGCCGGGTTGAATTCCACCAGCACCAGCCGCGCTGGATCGACGCCGTGCGCCACCAGCGCTTCGGTCACCGGACCGGTGCCCGGGCCGAGCTCGATCACCGGACCGGGGGCGTCCGTATCGACATAGCTCGCCATGGTCCGGGCAAGGACTTTGCCGGACGGCGTGACCGCTCCGGTCGACAGCGGCTTTTCGATCCATGACCGAATAAACCGCACTTCGTCGTCAATACGGAGATTCTTCCTGGCGAGACTCAGCGTGTTTTGAAGTGACATGTTGACAATAAACGCCGATCAGCCCTGTCATTACAGCTTCACGGTTATAGGGCCGGGGCCGCCCGGGTCAAGATAGGGGAATCAGGCGGTTCCCGCCTTGTTTCCGAAAAACTCCTTGACACGACCGAAAAACCCTGCCGATTCCGGATGCGTTTCCAACGACGAGAGTTTTTCGAACTCCTGCAGTAATTCACGCTGCCGCTTGGTCAATTTCTGCGGCGTCTCGACAACGACCTGCACGTACATGTCGCCGGTCTGCTTGGA
>JAVBUK010000187.1:0-3715 GCA_031555345.1 Xanthobacteraceae bacterium
GCCGCCGTGGGCTGGTCGCACCACGCTGCCGCCCTGGGAACGACGGTGATTTCGATCGACGGCGAAGACGGCTCGCAGCTCGACCGCGGCGACATCGCATCGGCGCTCGCCGCCTGGCCGTCGCGACACGGGTGACGCTGGCGCTGCGGGACCGGAAGCCTACGGGCCGCGTCCAAACCAGACGCGGCCCGGGTCTTGCAACCTCGTCTAGGCCCTGGTGGCCTTGGTCGGCGTGATGACGATCGACGGTTTGGTCGTGGCCGGGGAGGGGAACCCCTTCACGGTCCGGACCTTGCCGTACTTGGCCTGCAACTCGTCCAGCGTCCCGGCGACCAGCGCGCCGGTCGGACAGGCCTCGGCACAGCGCGGCACCCCGCCCTGGTCGACCCGGTCGGCACAGTAGTCACACTTGCTGGTCTTGTTTTCGCGGGCGTCGAAGGCTGGCGCGGCGTACGGACAGGCGCTGATGCAGGCCTTGCAGCCGATGCAGGCGGCGTGGTTCTGCACTACGATTCCGTCGGGGCGCTTGCTGTAGGCCTTGACCGGACAGACCTTGAGGCAGGCCGGGTCGGCGCACTGGTTGCAGGCGATCGACAGATGGCTGAGCGAGGGCGGGCTTTCGATCGCGAAATCCCGCACCCGGCGCCAGCGCACGCCGATGGGCAACGCCCGCTCCGACTTGCAGGCGACCTCGCAGGTCTTGCAGCCGACGCACCGTTCCATGTCGATGTAGAATGCGACTTGCTTGGCCATCTCACGCCTCCCTTCGCAGCTGGACCAGCGTGCTGTTGCAGCTCTGCCCGAAGCCCAGCGGCTCCGGCTTGTCGTTGGTCACGTGGCTCGAGCTGCCGCCCTGCTGTTCCCACCAGCCGTTGTCGAGGACGACGACGCCTTTCTTGACGTGCCGCGTCACGACCGCCACAGCCTTGTGCTGACCACGGCCGTTGAACGCGACCGTCGTGTAGCCGTTATTGATGCCGCGGGCCTTGGCGTCGTCGGGATGAAGGATGATGCTGGGCTTCGTCCCCCAGGCCTCCTCCAGCCAGGGCAGGGTGTTGAAGCTGTTGTGGATGTTGCGGAACAGCTTCCGTTGCACGGCCATCAGCGGATAGGTCTTGAACAGCTCGGGGGAGCCTTGCGGACTCTCCACCGGGCGGTAGTAGCGGGCGATCGGGCTGTAGCCCTTGGTTTTCCAGCCCTGGACGAACAGCATCGCCTTGCCGGTCGGCGTGCGGAATTTGTCCTTGAATGGAATGTAGGGCGTCGGCCCCGGCTTGACGGGGCCCTGCTTGATCTGAGCCAGGGTGACGCCGGTGCCGGCGAGGCAGGCCTCGATATGGGTCTCGACCGGTTTGTCGAACGCCTCGCCGAAGCCGAGCCGCTTGGCCAGCTGGGTGAAGATCCACAGATCCGACCGGGCCTCGCCGGGCGGTTCGACCGCCTTTTCCATCAGCTGCACGTAATGGCTGCGGATGCCGGCCATCAGGTTGGTCTCTTCGAAGATCGTGCAGGTCGGCAGAACCATGTCGGCGTAGAGCGCCGTCGACGTCATCAGGTTGTCGGCGACCACCACGAACGGCACCTTTTTCATCGCCGCCTTGATGGCGTTGGTGTTGGGCCATGCGGTGACCGGACTGCAGGTCAGGCTCCACCAGAACCCGATCGGGCCGGGCTTGTCCTCGAGCACGTTCTGCCCGACCCGCGCGACCGGGATCGGGGTGAGGCCCGGGGTCGGCGGCGGCGCCTTGATCGGCGGCTTGACCGGGATGAACTGGGTGACGCCGCCGGCGTCGCAGATGCCGCCGCCGGCCTTGCCGTAGCTGCCGGTGAACAGCGCCAGGTAGATCTGGCTCGCCGCCACATAGGCCCCGAACTCGGTGCGTTGGGCGCCGGACATGTTCTGGATGATCATCGCCGGCTTGGCGGTGGCGTAGTCGCGAGCCAGGCGGGTGACCGTGGCGGCCGGCACGTCGGTCTCGGCCTCGGTCTTCTTCGGCGTCCACTGCGCCACTTCGGCGACGATGAGATCGTAGACGGTACGGACGCCGCCGGCCGCGGCGACTCCGTCGAGGCTGAGTGCTGGTTTCGCCCCCGCGGCGTCGTGGGCCACCGGCTTGCGGCTGTCGAGGTCGAACACCAGATAGGCACCGGCCTTGCCGTCGGCGAGCATCAGGTCGCCCTTGGCATCGACCAGGAACGGCGCGCCGGTGCGGGTCAGCAGGAACGACCGGTCGAACAGCTTCTCCTTGACGATGACGTTCAGCATGCCCAGGGCGAGAGCCGTGTCGGTGCCGGGGACGATCGGGATCCATTCGTCGGCGCGGGCCGCGGTCTCGCTGAAACGCGGGTCGATGACGACGATTTTCGCGCCCTTCTTCTTCGCCGCCAGGTAGTCCTTGAAATAGGCCTGCATGGTCACCGCCGGGTTGTTGCCCCAGCACAGCAGGTACTTGCTGTCGGCGATGGTGTCGCGCGTGTCGACGTAACGAAAGCCCAGCATCGGCGGCATGGCGGCGGTCACCGCGCCGCAGCACAGCGACCCCGCCGTCCGGGTTGCACCGCCGAAAAAGTCGAAAAAGGCGGCGGCCGAGGCGTTGGTGAGGGCGCTCATGTGGCCCGACGCCATGGTGACGAGCAGGCCCTTGTTGCCGAGCTTCTCCTTGGTTTCCTTCATCTTGGCGACGATGGTGTCGAGCGCCTCGTCCCACGAAATCCGCTCGAACTTGCCTTCGCCCTTTTCGCCGACGCGCTTGAGCGGGTATTTGAGGCGGTCGGGATGGTTCACCCACTGCGTACGGCTGATGCCGCGCAGACAGGGCTTGGTCGGCATGTCCTTGCTGCCCTCGACCTTGGTGATCTTGCCGTCGACCACATAGGCGGTCAGGTTGCAGTGCAGGCACTCCATCGCGCAGCTCGAGCGAAAAGTCTGCGCCGCCGCACGTGCGGCCTGGCCCATCGGTCCGGATTGGGCAAACGCCTCCGGGACCCACCCACATGGAAGCAGGTTTCCGCCGACTGCCGCCGTTGCGCCCACGCCTTTGAGAAACGTGCGCCGGCCGAGTTTCGCGGGATTGGTCGGATCTGCGGATGCGTGGCGATCTCTTCTATTCACAGTGACCCTCCTGATTGGTAGATCGACTCCATCCTTTCAGGTCGCTCCATCCTCAGAAAGTTAGGAAGAGTCCTGTCACCGACGATGACCGTGGAACAGTACGGCGCGCCGTCCGAACGAAAACATGTGCGAGTGAATCGCAAGACACGCCCTTTGCTTGCCGGGCCAATTTGGCGAACGTCGGCATTGCATTGCCGTTGGCTTGCGTCCATGGGCGGTCGCCGCACGAAACGCGTCATGCCGGTGTCGACGTTCGCCGCCGCCGATCATGGCCGCGGACCGAACAGGACGGCGGTTGATGTGCACGGCACCATCGAGGCCTGCATTTTTTCCTGACATTTCCGCCGCGCACCGCTATATGAGCCGCGCCCGGCCCGTCCGGGCTTTAGGCGTTTGGAGGCGGTATGACCGGAACCACTCGGACCAGCGAAGGTTTGGACCTGCGGCGGCGCCGGCTGCTCTACCACGCATGGCGCCGCGGCGCCCGCGAGCTCGATTTGATCGTCGGCCGCTTCGCCGATGCGTCGGTCGGCACGTTGAGCGAGGCGGAGGTCGACCAGTTCGAGCGCCTGCTCGAGGCGACCGACAGCGACATCTACGCCT
>JAVBUK010000176.1:0-4512 GCA_031555345.1 Xanthobacteraceae bacterium
AGGTCCAGTGTGACAACGCCCGGATCGCGCTGGCGGAGGCGAAGGACCGGTACGATCGGATCCAGCATTCGCCGGAAGTGGTGACCAGCGCGATGGCCGCCGAAGCGCTGGTGAACACGTCGCGGGCGGGCATCGTGCTGAGCAACAACGACCTGATCCGGGTGCGTGGACAGTACCGGGAACTGACGGCGAAGGCGGCGGAGATCGAGGCCCGCGTCGGCGTCGGCAGCCAGCACGAGGCGCTGGCCAAGATCCGGCGGCAGGTGGACTTCCTGCGCAATGCGATGCGGGGCGAGGAGGAGCGGCTGATCGCCGCCTACGCCAACGAGTACGAGCTCGCCAAGGTCAAGGAGGCGGAGGTGGCCGCCACCGTGGCCCAGGTGTCGGGCGACGGCGACACCAACGGCCAGTTGCGCGAGCTGGAAAGCGCGGTGGAAACCCTGCGCAACCTGCAAAGCGGCTTTCTGCAGAAATACAAGGAGATCAATTCGGCCCAGGCGGAGACGCTGCCGGCCCAGAACGCCCACATCATCACCCGGGCGATTCCGCAGCTCAGCAGGAGCTCGAAGAAGGCGCTGGGACTGTTCGGGGGAAGCCTGGTGTTCTGTCTGTTCCTGGGGGTGGGCGCGGCGGTCGGACGCGAATGGCTGGTCGACGTCCTGAGGACGCCGCGCGCGGTCGAACAGGTCACCGGGATACGCTGCGTGGTCCTGCCGCGGATCGAGTCGAGATCGGTCACCGAGCACGTGCTGGTCGCGCCCTATTCGCGGTTCACCGAATCGCTTCGCGAAGTGAACGCGATGATCGACGAGGCGGCGAACGGAGACGAAGGGAAGGTCATCGGCGTCCTGTCGGCGGTGCCGAAAGAGGGAAAGACGGTGGTGGCGGCGAACCTGGCGGCGTTGCTGACCGACTCGACGGGCGCCCGCACGTTGGTGATCGACGGGGATTTCCATCTCCGCACCCTGAGCGCGGCGCTGGCGCCGGGGGCGCGCGCCGGACTGATCGAAGCCCTGGAAGATCCCGCGCGGCTTTCCCAGCTGGTCACCAGGCTGCCGCGGTCGGGCCTCGACGTGCTGCCTTGCGTGTTGCCGAGCCGGATCCCGAACGCGGCCGAGTTGCTCGGCTCCGCCCGGATGGAGCGGCTGCTGGCGACGGCACGCCAGTCGTACGACTACATCATCGTCGAAATCGCGCCGGTCATGTCGGTGGTCGACGTGAGGATGGCGGAGCGCTTCATCGACGGGTTCGTATTCGTGGTGGAATGGGGCCAGACCAAACGAACGCTGGTGGTCGATGCGCTGTCCTGCGCGGCGCGGGCGCGCGAGCGCGTCATGGCGGTCGTCCTCAACAAGGTCGACGCGGCGGCGCTGCGGACGATCGAGGCCCAGAAGGGCGCGCGGTCCGGCGACTACTACCAGGATTGAACGGTGAAACGGTGCGAACAGGTCGTGGTTTCGATCGGAGTCGATCGCCGATGAAGACCTCCGGAGGGTCGCTCGAATGACGGCTGCACGGCGCTATCTGCTGGTGTCACCCTGCCGGGACGAGGCCGCGTATCTTCGCCGGACGCTCGACAGCGTCGCCGCGCAGTCGGTGCCGCCGGCGCTCTGGGTGATCGTGGACGACGGGTCGAACGACGAAACCCCGGCGATTCTCCGGGAATACGCCGATCGGCTGCCGTACATCCGGGTGGTGCGACGGGTCGACCGCGGTCGCCGGCAGGTCGGGCCGGGCGTCATCGAGGCGTTTTACGCCGGCCTGGAAGGCGTGTGTCTGGAGGAATTCGACTATCTGTGCAAGCTGGACATGGATCTCGACCTGCCGCCGCGCTATTTCGAATCGTTGATGCAGCGGATGGAGAGCAATCCGCGGATTGGGACGACGTCCGGAAAGCCGTGGTTCGTCCATCCGCAGAGCGGCGCGCTGGTGCCGGAAGTCTGCGGCGACGAGATGTCGGTGGGGATGACCAAGTTCTATCGGGTCGCCTGCTTCAGGGAGATCGGCGGCTTCGTGCGTCAGGTCATGTGGGACGGCATCGACTGCCATCGGGCGCGCATGCTCGGCTGGATCGCCGAAAGCGTCGATCTCGAGGAACTGCGCTTCATTCATCTGCGCCCGCAGGGGGCGAGCCACAAGGGCATCTGGACCGGGCGGATCCGGGCCGGGTTCGGCCAGTACTTCATGGGCACCTCGCCGCTCTACTACCTGGCCGTGGTGGTCCATCGCCTGGGGGCCCATCCGATGCTGGTCGGCAGCCTGGCGATGGCGTGGGGCTATGTCGGCGCCTGGCTCGAGGGCCGGCAGCGCTACGACGACGTCGAATTCAGGCGTTTCCTGCGCTCCTACCAACACGCGTGCCTGCGTTCGGGCAAGCGGGCCGCCACCGCCCGGGTGGAGGCGGCGCGAGCCCCCCTCTGGCACGCCCGGCACGCCGTCGAGGCTCGGACCAAGGCATGACAACACGCACTCGAAAACCCGAACTTTTGGGGCTCCCGTTCGACGCCGTCACGATGGCGGGGGCGGTCGCCCGCTGTCTCGCGTTCTGTCGCGGGCCACGGGCGTCCCACATGGTCGTCACCGTCAACGCCTCGCACCTGTGCATGATGCGCCGCGATGCGGAACTCGATCGCTCCTGCCGGTCGGGGGACCTGATCGTGGCCGACGGCATGTCGGTGGTGTGGGCGCTGCGGGCGTCGGGCCAGCCGATACCCGAGCGGGTGGCCGGCATCGAGCTGATGGAACAGCTCCTCGCCGCCGCCGAGCGGCACCGGCTGCGGGTCTATTTCCTCGGCGCCGGACGCGACGTGGTCGCCAGGCTGGTGGCGTGCTGCCGCGCCTGGCACCCGGGTCTGGAGATCGCCGGCTTCCGTGACGGCTATTTCGGTCCGGACCAACACCCGGCGGTGATCGAGGAGATCCGGGCCAGCGGCGCCCACCTGCTGTTCGTCGGCATGCCGTCGCCGTTCAAGGAGACGTGGTGCGAGCGCCATCGGGGGCGCCTGCAGGTGCCGGTCATCATCGGGGTGGGGGGCGCCTTCGACGTGCTGGCCGGGTTCATCAAGCGAGCCCCCTGTTGGGTTCAGTCGCTCGGCCTGGAATGGTTCTGGCGGCTGCTGATGGAGCCTCGCAAGCTGTGGAAGCGATACCTGTTCACCAATTGCGAGTTCATCTGGCTGGCCGGCCGCGAAATCGTCGCCCGCCGTCTGGGCCGGTGGCCGGCCGGGCGGGCGAGCCGCGGCAAAGATCGCGAGATGGCGCAGCCGCGGCCCTATCGCCCCGGCCGCGAGGCACCCGCGGTCGCGCCGGACTGGGCGGGAGCGGAGCGGCGGGAATTGGCCGAGTCGAACCCCCGCGCGTCACGGTGATCGTGAGGATGGCGGCGACAGCTCGCCGCCCGAACCGGTGTGGCTCTGACGCAACGTAGCCCACCAGGTCGGGCGCTGCGCGTGGGCGACCGACGCCGATGTCGGGCGCGGCCGCGTCAACCCCGGGCGATGCGGTTTCCGGCGCCAAAGCCGGTCGAATTCGGTCCCCGGCTTGCCATCTGCGGCACCCGGTCGGCGCGGCTCGAAAAACGTTGCGGTCGCAACCGCAGAAACGGCAACCCCACCGCGGTATCTTTCAATTGCTTTGAATTGCACGCAAGGGCCGCGGCGAGTCGCTTTACTAAAGGGAAGCATTGTTGTCTTCGGTTTAAATTCTATTGCGGTAATTAATTCCCGTAGGTCAGCTCGATCAAAGTCGTGAATTTATCCCAAACGTGTATTCCCCAACGTTTCGGCAGGCGGTTTCGAATTCATCGCATTTCTCGGCCAGGATTTATTCTCGGCGGGTGGTTTCGCGTGTGCGGAAATACCGTCACGGACAACGGAAATTAACCGTTTGTGAACCATAAAAAACGAAAACTGCCGTGGAAATGAATCATTGCCGGAAGCCGATATGAAAAACCATCTCAGATATTTGTCCACGACGGTTGCGTTCGGAGCCTTGTTGACGGCCACCTCGGCTTATGCGGTCGATGGCGCCTGGACTAACGGAGGGCTTGATAGAGAGTGGGGGACACCGGCGAACTGGACCAGCAATCCGCTCGTGCCCGGCAGCGGCGGGACCGCAGTGTTCAACAATACAGGTGTGGGCGCGGTGACCATTTCGTCGCCCACGGCCATCGGCACAATCCAGATCAACAACTTGCCATTGTCGGCCTATACGTTCAATCTCACAACCGGGAACGGGCTGACGTTCGACGGTGCTGGTGTTGTCAACAACTCCTCCTATGCGCCGACCTTCGGCGTGAATGCGAGTGCGATATTGCTGTTCAGCAATGTCAGCACGGCCGGCAACGCCCGTATCAACAACAGCGGCGGCGGCGTTACGTCATTCGCCAACACCGCCACGGCGGCCGTCGCCGTGATCACCAATAACAACGGCGGCAATACGATATTCAACGGCTCCAGCAACGCCGGCACCAGCACCACCGTCTGGGCCACCATCATCAACAACGACGGCGGC
>JAVBUK010000312.1:0-11482 GCA_031555345.1 Xanthobacteraceae bacterium
ATTTGACGGACGGAGCGGGAGCCACTAGAGCAGTCCCGGCTTGTGCGGCGTCGCGATGGCGCGCTCCGGGGGAGCGCAAGGCGGCAGGCGTGAATGCGGCCGCCGTCCGGTCTGGCCGGGACAAGCGGACACGGGAATTCCCGGCGGGCGGAGAACATCGATGTCCATTGTCGCCTCGATCCGCGCGCAGCTCGTGCCGATCCATCCGGAAGGGTACGTGTTCATCGGCGGTTTCGCGTTTGGGAGTCTGGTGCTGTTTTGGCTGTGGGCCCCGCTCGGCTGGCTCGGCACCCTGGCAACCCTATGGTGCGCCTACTTCTTCCGCGACCCGCCGCGGGTCACGCCGGTGCGCGACGGCCTGGTGATCTCGCCGGCCGACGGGCGGGTCAGCCTGGTGGTGAACGCCAGCCCGCCGCCCGAACTCGGGTTGGGCGAGCAGCCGTTGCCGCGGATTTCGGTGTTCATGAGCGTGTTCGACTGCCACGTGAACCGCAGTCCGGTTGCCGGCCGCATCGAGCGCATCGTCTATCGGGCCGGAAAATTCCTCAATGCCGATCTCGATAAGGCCAGCGACGACAACGAACGCAACGCGTTCGCCATCGCGCTCGCCAGCGGGGCGCGCATCGGCGTGGTGCAGATCGCCGGCCTGATCGCCCGGCGCATCGTCCCCTTCGTGCGCGAAGGGACGCCGGTCGGGGCCGGAGAGCGGATCGGGATGATCCGCTTCGGTTCGCGGGTGGACGTCTACTTGCCGGACGGTGCGCGTCCGATGGTCGCGGAAGGCCAACGGGCGATTGCGGGCGAGACCGTGTTCGCCGATCTTGCCGTACCGGATGCCGGCCGCACCTTCCGGATCGGCTGAGATCGCGGACGCCGGGTGTAAAGGCTTGGCCAAACTGCAATAAACGGACTATATTCGTTCCATGCGCAACCGCCTGTTCCAGCCATTCGAGTTCGACCGTCCGGGGCTCCGGCGCCGCTTCCGTCCGATTCCGATCCGGACCCTGGTGCCGAACCTGATCACCTTGTTGGCGCTGTGCGCCGGCCTGACCGGCATTCGCTTTGCCGTCGAAGGCCGGCTCGACATCGCGCTGGGCGCCATCGTGTTCGCCGCCGCGCTCGACGGGATCGACGGCCGTGTCGCACGGTTGATCAAGGGCACGTCCCGGTTCGGGGCGGAACTCGACAGTCTGGCGGACTTCGTCAACTTCGGTGTGGCGCCGGGGCTGTTTCTCTATTTCTGGCAACTGCACCATCTCGACTCGGCGGGTTGGATCGCCGCGATGGTGTTCGCGATCTGCTGCGGCCTGCGGCTGGCGCGCTTCAACGTGATGATCGACGATCCCAACCGCCCGGCCTGGGCCGGAAATTTCTTCGTCGGCGTGCCGGCACCGGCCGGCGCCATCGTGGTGATGCTGCCGATCTATCTCGAGTTCCTCGGGGTGCCGAAGGTCGCGATTTGGCCGCCGCTCACTTTCGTCTACACGCTCGCGATCGCGTTCCTGATGGTTTCGCGCTTGCCGGTGTTCTCCGGCAAGAAGCACGGCACCCGCGTGCCGCCGGACAAGGTGTTGTTCGTGTTCGTGGTGGTGGTGCTGTTCTTCGCGCTGCTGCTGAGCTACCCGTGGATCGTGCTGACGATCGGCACGGTGCTGTATCTGGTCTGCCTGCCGCTCGGCTGGTTGTCCTATCGCGAATATCAGCGCAAGGATCGGCAAGCGGCGGAACTGGAGGCTCCTGCGACGGAAGCTGGTGCGGCGGAAGCCGCCGCGGAAACGGGATCGGAAACGCCCGAGGCCAAGCCACCGTCCGCAGCCGATCCGGAAGACCGGCCGTCTCGATTGAACTGAATTCGCCGGAGCAGAGATCGCGGCGACGCGGGGCCGGCCTGCATGCCGGCGCCGCGAGTCGACGCGTCACCTCTGCGGCAATGGATGACCCGGCATCAGGTCGTAGGGATGCTTCCAGCCGGGCAGCGCCTTGATGCGTTCCAGCCAAGCCGCGATCGCCGGGTGTTCCGCGGCGATGTCGAAGCCGAATTCGGCGGCGGGGTAGTACAGATACCCCACCATCGAAATGTCCGCGATGGTCGGGCGCTCGCCCAACAGGAAAGCGTGCGAAGCAAGGCGCTGGTTGACGATCGCGAGGGCGGCGTCGAGGCGTCCCTTGAGGAATGCGCCGACCGCTGGATCGGGTGCCGGTTTGGCGAACATTCGCAGAAAGCGGTACGGCCCGAGGAAGCCGTTGACCTTCTGGTTGTCGAAGATGATCCAACGCAGGGCTTCGAGCCGCTCATCGTCGCCCTCCGGACGGAACTTGCCGGTACGCTCGGCCAGGTAGGTGAGAATCACGCCGGACTGGCTGAGTTTTCGGGTGCCATGCACCAGTACCGGCACTTCACCCATTTCGTTGACATTGGTGCGATACTCGGGTGTCCGTGTTTGTCCGCCGGCGAAAAAGTCGACGAAGACGGGCTTCCAGTCCGCGCCGATGAGGTTCAGCATCAGCGCCGCCCGATAGGCATTGCCCGACTGCGCAAAACAAAACAGTTCGTACTCCGACATTGGACGACTCCCGTTCGGTTACCGGGTGAGGGAAACCTGTTCACCGGACCCGCTTTGGCCCTCGAGGCGGCCTTGATCGGCCATGTAGAGTTGCACCAGCGTTTCGCCCGCATGGTTGCGAATGACGATCGCATCATGCTCGAACGCCCACGTGCGGCTGGCGTGGAACTTCCCGGGGCACCCGCCTTCGGGCGCAACCGGACCTTCGGTCGCACCCGGCGGGGCAACGAACGTCACACCGCAACAGCCGGCACCCGGTTCGGCGAGGACCCATCGGCAAGCCACATTCACGGTGGGCTGGCCGCCGCGGGCCGTCGCCGGGCTGGCGGGAGATTGATCCGACGAATCGGATGAAATCAATCCAGTCAGGGTGCCGACGCTGCAGCCGGCAAGCGCCGGCAAGGCAACGAGGGCGAGGGCGCAGAGCGTTCTTGCCGCGGAGTTGTCGATCATGGATTCGCGATGTCGAGGACGTCACGCGTCGGTGAGGACCCCGATCCTATCTGGAAGTCGGGGGGCCGTCGACCGAAAGGTCGCTGGCCGGTCCGACATTTCCCGGACAAATGGGGCGAGGCGACGGCTGCCGCATGGCCGCAAGGGCGAATTCCGTCCTCACCCGGGCCCCCGACGGCCAGCGCGAGGGCGCGGTCCTGGTGCGCGTACACGCGTTCGGCAGACCTGAACGGGACGCGGGCGCGCCGTTGCGGATTGATGGCGTGCTCGGCGGCAGCGGTCGCAACCGCATGCGCAACTTCGGAGTGCTTTGCCGATGCCGCCTTGGCCTGAACCTCTCCGGTGTTCGAATCGAGCGCATCCGCGAAATGCCTGGAAGTGCCTTTGACCTCCTTGCCGTCGATCAAGTGGCCGATCTCGCGCATCGGTGACTACCCCCGGTATTTTTGTCGCGGGATCTCGAGGACGGTTCACGCTTATTGCGCGCGTTGTCAAATATTGCCGACGAATTGGAGAGGTTGCGTCAGAATAAGGTGCCCAGGAACCGTAGCCTGGCTGGCGCGACGGCGTGAGACAGTTTTACGGCTCACCATTCGCTTGGCGCGACAGTCAGAAAGCCTGAGCGACGTTCGTTTTCTTGCCGCACCGGCCCAATGATCGCGGGCCACGCGACGGCATCGCCGGGTGTGTCCGCGATTTTGGGGGACGGCGGTCGGCGTCGCGGTTTCCGGTGGCTGGCGGGGTTCGAACCCTCGGCCATTCGGGCAGGCTTTACCCTCCCTTAAGCATACCCGGCTAGCTTCGCCGGAACGTGCCGGAGTTGGAACGAGGCGCGGTAGGGTCTTCGGAGTAGTCCATGGATATCGCAACCGGGCTCGGTCTCCTGGCGGGAGCCGCGGTGCTATGCGCGCTCATCCTGATGGGCGGCGACCTGCGGATGTTCCTCGACAGCCACGCGTTCATCGTCATTTTCGGCGGATCGGCGGCCGCGACGCTCATCCGCTTTCCGCTCGCCTCGATTTTCCACGGTTTTCCGCTCGGCGCCAAGTTCGCGTTCACGATGCGGCGCATGAGCCAGCGCGAATTGATCGACGAAATTTCCGGCCTCGCCGAGATCGCCCGCAAGCAGGGACCGATCGGGCTGGAAAAGGTCGACATCGACGATCCGTTCCTGGCCAAGGGCATCCGTTTCGTGGCCGACGGCTACGACGCCGATTTCATCCGCGACAATCTCGAGCGCGATCGCGACAACTTTCTCACCCACCTCGACGAAGGACAGAAAGTCTACCGCGCCGTCGGCGACTGTGCGCCGGCCTTCGGGATGGTCGGCACGCTGATCGGCATGGTGCAGATGTTCGCCAACATGTCGGACCCCTCCAAGCTCGGCCCCTATATGGCGGTGGCCCTGCTGGCGACGTTCTACGGCGCCGCACTCGCCAACCTGTTCTGTCTGCCGATCGCCGACAAGCTGCACCTCAAGCTGGAGGACGAGGAGATCAACCGCACGCTGATCATCGATGGCATCTTGATGATCCGCGATGCCAAGAGCCCGACTCTCGTGCGCGAAATGCTGATTGCCTACCTGCCGGAGAAGCACCGGGGCGAGGCGCCGGAGGCGGTGCCGGCCTGATGCCGGCCCCGGGGCGATCATGGCCAAGAAATCGCGCAGAGGGCACAGCGGCGGACACGGTTGGTTTGTCACGTTTGCCGACCTGATGGCCCTGCTGGTCGCGTTCTTCGTCATGCTGTGCGCGTTCTCCAGCCAGGACAACGCCAAACTTCAGGTCGTCGCAGGCTCGATGCGTGACGCGTTCGGCGTGCAGAACGCCGTACGTTACAGCGGCATCATCGAAATTCCCGGCTTGCCGACCCGGCCAAAGTTGAAGAGCGCGGCGCATATTCCGCCCGAAGAGGCATCCGCGACACCAAGTCCCGACGAACGCGATCGCAACCGGACCGAAGGTGCGCGCCTGAGGGAAGACCGCGCCTTCGCGCTGGCCGCGGCTTCCTTGCGTCAATCCATGCAGGACATGCCCGATATCTCGGAAATGTCGAAACACGTCATGGTCGAAGAGACCAAGGACGGGCTGAACATCCAGATCATCGACCAGGACGGCCGCTCGATGTTCGCGGAGGGTTCGAAGGAGCCCTATGACAGGACGCGGCGCCTCATCCGGAAGTTGAGTGCGCCGCTCAAGAGTGTGCCATGCCGCATCGCGGTAATCGGGCATACAGCAGCCGTGAAGCGCCCGACCCCGGCGTCCTACGGTCCTTGGGACCTGTCGGCCGATCGCGCCAATGCGGTACGCCGCGTCCTCGAGGAGGAGGGGGTGCCGACCAGCCATTTCCAGATGGTGGCCGGGAAGGCCGACACCCAGCCGTTGTTTCCCGACGACCCGTTCGTCGCCGCCAACCGCCGGGTGACAATCAGCCTGTTGCGCGAGGAACCGCCGATTCCGCTCGATTTCAAGCCCTGATCGCTGGTGTGATGGATTGGACGTTCCGATCACGCTCGCGGCGAACGCTTCATCGCAACGTCAAATCAAAAACAACAACAACATCAAAGAGTTACTTGTGTTTTGGATTCCGACGCCGGTGCGGAGCGGGCGGCCAACGGGTATCAACACCGGGACCAGGGCACCAGGCGTGGATCTCCCATGTCGGATCGGCGTGGACGGACGGCCGGCGGAGCTATATTCGAAGGGTGGGGGCGCAGGGATGGCGCCCCATGCGAGGGTCTGCTCCCGTCCATGTCACAGGCTGCCCACGATGATCCGGCGCCGGGGTCTCCCGCTGCGCCCGCCATGGATAGCACGCCGCATGACGCCAAGTTCTGGCTGCTTTCGCTCAACAGCATCGGGGTCGTCTACGGCGACATCGGGACCAGCCCGCTGTACGCCTTCCGCGAGGCTTTGAACGCCGCGGTCGCGCCCGGTCATCCGATCAATCGGGAAGTCGTTCTCGGTGTGCTGTCGATGATCTTGTGGGCGCTCGCCATCGTGGTGACGACCAAGTACGTCCTGGTCCTGTTGCGAGCCGACAACAACGGCGAGGGTGGGACGCTGTCGCTGACCGCGCTGGCGTCGCGGGCCGTCGGGCGGCGAACCGTGCTGATCCTCAGCCTGGGCATCGTCGGTGCCGCGATGTTCTACGGCGACGCGGTGATTACGCCGGCGATCTCGGTGCTGTCGGCGATGGAGGGCCTGACGCTGGCGACACCGGCGTTCGAGCCTTTCGTGGTTGTGGCGACGGTCGTCATCCTGGTGGTGTTGTTCGCGGTGCAGTCGCGGGGGACCGCGCGGGTCGCCGCGTTCTTCGGGCCGGTCATGACGATTTGGTTCCTGGCCCTGGCGGGCGGCGGGCTGATCCACATCGCCGATGATCCAGGGGTGTTTGCGGCGATCAATCCGCTGCATGCCATTCGCTTCTGCTACCAGCACGGCATGATCGGTCTGGTGACGCTCGGAATGGTGTTCCTTGCGGTCACGGGGGGCGAGGCTCTGTATGCCGACCTCGGCCATTTCGGCCGGCGTCCGATCCAGACGGCCTGGTTCGGCCTGGTCTTTCCCGCGCTCATCATCAATTACTTCGGTCAGGGTGCCATGGTGCTGGCCGACCCGACCGCGATCGTGAACCCGTTCTACCGGTTGTGGCCACAGCCGTTGCTTCTGCCCATGGTTGTTCTTTCCACCACGGCGACCGTCATTGCCAGCCAGGCAGTGATCACCGGCGCGTTCTCGGTCACCCGGCAGGCGATCCAACTCGGCCTGTTTCCGCGCTTGGTCATCCGCCACACCTCGGAAGTCCATTCGGGCCAGATCTATATTCCGCGCACCAACCTCACCTTGCTGGTCGGGGTGCTCCTGCTGGTCGGGGTGTTCAAGACGTCAAGCGCACTCGCTTCGGCATACGGTATTGCGGTAACAACCACGATGCTGGTCGATGGCATGTTGGGCTTTGTGGTCCTGTGGCGGCTGTGGGGATGGAAGCCGTGGACTGCGGCCGCCTTGATGGTGCCTCTGATCCTGCTCGATGGCGTTTTCTTCGGCGCCAACCTGCTCAAGCTGGTCGAGGGCGCGTGGTTGCCGCTGCTGTTCGGCGGAATGATCGTTGTCGTCATCCTGACCTGGCGGCGTGGCTCGCACCTGCTGCTGCTGAAAACGCGCCGCAGCGAGGTTCCGCTTGAAACCCTGATCCAGAGCTTGACGCGGCGTCCGCCGCATGTCGTGCCGGGAACGGCGGTTTTCCTCACCGCCGACCCGGATTCGGCACCGACCGCGCTGCTGCACAACCTCAAGCACAACAAAGTGCTGCACGAACACAACGTGATCCTGACGGTGGCGACCACCGATACCCCCCGGGTGTCCGACGAGGATCGGGTGCAGATGTCGCAAATGTCACCGATGTTCAGCCGGGTGATGTTGCGGTTCGGGTTCATGGAAACGCCTAATGTGCCCCGTGCATTGGCGATTGCTCGCAAGCTGGGGTGGCAATTCGACATCATGTCGACTTCGTTTTTCCTGTCGCGGCGCTCGCTCAAACCCGCCGCTCAATCAGGTATGCCGCGCTGGCAGGACCGCCTGTTTATCGGGCTGAGCCGGTCGGCCAGCAACGCAACCGACTTCTTCCAAATCCCGACCGGGCGGGTGGTGGAAGTCGGAACCCAGGTCACGGTCTGACCAGGTAGTGGCCTGAGAATACAGGTATTTAATTACCTAAAAATGATGCAGGCAGTCCACCGACTGGTCCTGATGAACCGTCTGTGACCGCTGCACGTTCTGACAGCGGCAGGTGAGCGGTTTGGTCGAGCCGCGACCCGAGTTCGAATCGCAGCGCGGATGGCCGAACGTATGAACCGCACGAAGGTCGCGTCCGATCGGACCGACGGCCCAGAGCAGCCCCCCGACGGGTCCGCTTCATCCCGCGCCATGGCGCATTCGCCCCGCAGCGTGGCGGCTCTGACCGTGGGCAGCATCGGCGTCGTCTACGGCGACATCGGAACGAGCCCGCTCTATGCGTTTCGCGAAGCGGTCACGGCCTCGGCGGGAAGAGGCGAGGCGTTGTCCGAGGCGACCGTCCTGGGTCCGGTATCGCTCATTCTGTGGGCGCTGATCTTTATCGTCACCCTGAAGTACGTCGTCCTTCTGCTGCATGCCGACAACAACGGCGAGGGCGGCACTCTGACCTTGATGGCGCTGGCGCAGCGTGCGCTGGGCCGCTCGGTCGGCTTCGTCCCTCTGCTGGGAATCGTCGGCGCGGCCTTGTTCTACGGCGACGCCCTGATCACGCCGGCGATTTCGGTGCTGTCGGCGATCGAAGGCCTCAAGATCGTGACTCCGGCGTTCGAGGACGTCATTGTTCCGCTGACCGTAGTCGTGCTGGTCGCCCTGTTCGCGGTCCAGTCGCACGGCACCGCCAGGGTGGCGGCCTTGTTCGGGCCCGTGATGACGGTGTGGTTCGTCGCAATCGCGGTCCCGGGCGTCGTCAAGACGGTGGGCAATCCGACGGTGCTGCATGCGTTCAATCCGCTCTACGGCCTCGGCTTTCTCGCCACGCACGGCCTGGCCGGGCTGTTTTCGCTCGGGGCCGTGTTCCTGGCGGTCACCGGCGCGGAAGCGCTTTACGCCGATCTCGGCCATTTCGGCCGCCGGCCGATCCAGACTGCCTGGTTTGCGCTGGTCTTGCCGTCGCTGGCGCTCAACTACCTCGGCCAGGCGGCGCTGGTGTTGGCGGATCCCGGGGCGATCGAGAATCCGTTCTTCCTGCTCTATCCTGAATGGGCCCTGCTGCCGATTGTCGTCCTGGCGATGGTTGCGACGGTGATCGCCAGCCAGGCAGTCATCACCGGAGCCTATTCGCTCACCCGGCAGGCGATTCAGCTCGGCCTCCTGCCGCGGCTGGAAATCCGGCACACCTCCGAAAGCCAGGAGGGGCAGATCTACATGCCGCGGGTCAATGCGGCCCTTCTGGTGGGCGTCCTCCTGCTGGTCGGGCTGTTCCACACGTCGAGTGCGCTGGCCTCCGCCTACGGCATTGCCGTGACCGGAACCATGGTGGTGACCTCGATGATGGCCTTCGTGGTGATCTGGCGGGTGTGGCGGTGGTCGCTGGTCGCGGCGGCCGCGGTCATCGTGCCGTTCCTGGTGGTCGACCTGATGTTTCTTTCCGCCAATCTTCTCAAGGTGGCCGAGGGTGGATGGGTGCCGTTGACGTTCGGGGGCTTCGTCATGGTGGTCATGTACACTTGGCGGCGCGGCACGGGTCTGCTGTTCGCCAAGACGCGCCGGCTGGAAACGCCGCTCGATACCCTGGTGGCCATGCTGGAGAAGAAGCCGCCGCAACGCGTGCCGGGAACGGCGGTCTTTCTCACCAGCGACCCGTCGAGCGCGCCCACCGCGCTGCTGCACAACCTCAAGCACAACAAAGTGCTGCACGAGAAGAACGTCGTCCTGAGCGTCGAAACCGCTTCCACGCCCAGGGTGGCGCGGGAGGAACGCATTCGCATGGAGCAGATCGGTCAGACGTTCTCGCGCGTGGTTATGCGTTGTGGCTACATGGAATCGCCGAACGTCCCTCACGCACTGGCGATCGCCCGCAAGCTCGGCTGGCAATTCGACATCATGTCCACGTCGTTCTTTCTGTCGCGGCGCTCGCTCAAGCCGGCCGCCCATTCGGACATGCCGCGGTGGCAAAACCGCCTGTTCATCTCGTTGGCGCGCGCCGCCAACGATGCCACCGACTATTTCAAGATTCCCACCGGCCGGGTGGTCGAGGTGGGAACTCAGGTCACGATTTGAGCGATGCGCCGTCTGGGCCGGCCGTCGTTCGAGCAGACGGTGGCGCCACGCCGTGTGGTCGGGCTCGCCGCCGCGTTAAACATCAAACGCCTGAAGCGGGCGAGGCATTTCGATCCGCGGGCCGGCGAGCAGGGCGGCCAGGCTGTTCATCGCCGATTCTTCGCCGTGGGTCAGGAACGTGCAGGGCGCCTCTGTCTGGCCCTGCCAGGCCACCAGTTCCGGCTGGTCGGCGTGGGCGGAAAACCCGTTGATCGTATGGATGCCGGCATGGACCGGGATCGGCTCGCCCAAGACCTCGACCTGCTTGGCGCCGTCGATGATGCGGCGCGCCAGCGTGCCGATCGCGGCGAATCCCACGAACACGACGCTGCACTGGGTGCGCCACAGATTGTGTTTGAGGTGATGGCGCACCCGGCCGCCATTGCACATTCCCGATCCCGCGATGATGATCGCGCCGCCGTGAATCTGGTTCAGCGCCGCCGACTCGGCCCGCTCGCGGGTGTAGTGCAGGGCGGGCATCTGGAACGGATCGCGGCCCCCGCGGATGAGGGCGGCGGCTTCGGGATTCAGCAGTTCGACGTGGCGCTGCATGATTTCGGTCGCCGAGATGGCCATCGGCGAGTCGAGAAAGACCTGAGTGGACCGCGGCAGCCGGTTGCGTTCGAGGCCCCGACTGATGACGTAGAGCACCTCCTGGGCGCGTTCGAGCGCGAACGTGGGGATGATGACGTTGCCGCCGCGCGTGAACGTGTCCGACACGGCGGCATAGAACTCGTCGATCGACGACGTCAGCGATCGGTGCCGGCGGTCTCCGTAGGTGCTTTCCATCACCACGATATCGGCTTTGGGCGGCGGGCTGCGGCCACGCAGCAACGAACTGCCGTCGCTGCCGAGATCGCCGGAAAACAGGACGCATTTTCGCCCCGACGCCTCCGTGACCTCGAGCAGGATGCTGGCCGAGCCGAGGATGTGGCCGGCGTCGACGAAGGTGGCCCGGACGCCGCTGGCGAGTTCGATGGGCCGGTCGTAGGTGGCGGTTCGTCGGAAATGATCGAGTGACCCGAGCGCATCCAGGATCGAGTAGAGCGGCGCGGCCGGCTGGTCGGCGCGGCCGCGTCGGGCCTTGACGCGATTGCGCGAGCGCGCTTCTTCCTCCTGCAGGTGGGCGGAGTCGAGCATCACCAGCCGCGCCAGTTCCTTGGATGCGGCCGTGGTGATGATCTCGCCGTGGAATCCTCTTTTGGAAAGAAGCGGCAGCCGACCGCAATGGTCGAGATGGGCGTGCGTCAGCAGGACGTAGTCGATGCTCGCCGGGTCGAAGCCGAAATCTGCCGCATTGGCGCCATCCGGCTCGTGATTGCCCTGGAACAGGCCGCAGTCAATCAGGATCCGCTTTCCGGCACACTCGGCCATGTGGCAGGACCCGGTGACGGTACGGTCGGCGCCGTGGAATGACAGTCTCATCGCGCGCTCCTTGGCTTCGGCTGCCGTCAATCGCGCCACGAGCGGCCGCTGGCATCGTGCCAGGCCAGAATGCCGTTCCAGATGTCGTCGGCGGTCTCCGCGAACCAGAACAGGTCGCGATCCTCCTCGTCGATCACCCCTTCGGCGACCAGAAAATCGAAGTCGACCGCGCCGCGCCAGAAACTCTCGCCGACCAGCACGACC
>JAVBUK010000471.1:0-5834 GCA_031555345.1 Xanthobacteraceae bacterium
CCGGGCCCGCCTGGCGCGGCATATGCGCCGGCGCAAGTCGGTCCGCTGGCACGTGGACCAGCTCACCACCCGCGGCGATGTGCCGGGCGCCTGGGTCGCCCTCGACCATTCCGAATGCGAGCTTGCCGACGCGCTGGTGACGCTGGCGAGCCCGGTGCCGGGGTTCGGCAGCACCGACTGCCGACGCTGCATCGGCCATCTGCTGGCATGGCCCGCATGAGTGGCGCGCGGCTTTGCGCCATTGGTTGGATCGAAGTAGATTTGCACGCATCGAGGGAGGGCGCCCGTTCGGCGGACGCCGGGAGTTGAGGTGTGGCGGTCGAGATCGAAGCGATGAAGCCCGCAGCGCGGCTGGGCGGGCGGCGGGCACGGGGGCGCAAGACCATCGAGGTCATGATGCGGATGTACTGCAGCGGCAACGCGCACCGGCGCGCACCGCATGCATCGCTATGCCCCGAATGCAAATCCCTGCTCGCCTACGCGATCCGGCGCCTCGAGCGCTGCGTGTTCGGCGATCGCAAGCCGAACTGCGATGCCTGCACCGTACATTGTTACCGCGCTGACATGCGCGATCGCATCCGCGCGGTGATGCGATGGGCAGGCCCTCGGCTGATGCTGCGCCACCCCATCCTCGCCCTCCGGCACATGATCGACGGTCTGCGCCCGGCGCCGGCGCTGGCCCGGCCGCCGGCGCCCGAACGAGACGTCGTCGAATGAACCCGGATCCAGCCGGCTGGTGCCGCGGGTGATATCGGTGATCGCGGCCGGATCGGGCCGCGCGGCCATGGCGGCAGGCGATTGCAGCGATCCGGACAACCGCGCGAAATGCCCGGCTCTCACCCCGGGCGCTGTCGCAGCGCCCCCCAGGCCGCGATGGCGGCGAGCCCGACCGAGGCGATGGCGTTGTAGCCGGCGAGCGACAGGCCGAGAAACCGCCATGACGCCTCGTCGCAGCGCACGATGCTGGCCCTCTGCATCTGTTCCAGCAGGCTGCCGGCATTGCCGAAATTCTGGATCGGGCCCGAACAGTCCTGCGGGCCGGCCCACAGCTTCCACTCGACGCCCGAATGGTATCCAGCAACTGCCGCACC
This sequence comes from Xanthobacteraceae bacterium, assembly GCA_031555345.1. Classification (GTDB taxonomy): domain Bacteria; phylum Pseudomonadota; class Alphaproteobacteria; order Rhizobiales; family Xanthobacteraceae; genus Astrobacterium. The sequence continues at coordinate 1,092 of JAVBUK010000471.1, forward strand.
GGCGAGCAACACCAGGGCGACGACCGCGAGCGCCCCGACGACCAGCGCCCGCGGGGCGCGCCGGAGGGCCGCAATCCCGGCCGCGCTCGCCAGCACCACCACCGCGTAATGGAATTTGCGCTGCTCCAGGCACAAGGGACACGGCGCAATGCGCAACACATGCTCGAAAAAATTGGCGCCGCCGACGATCACCGCACTGCCGGCCGCGGCGACGAACGCCGCCATCGCAGCCGGCGGCCAGCGCATCATTGGGGCGAATTTGGACACCGGCTCGGATACCTCGGGCGTGTTCGGAACCTGTTATCCCGTTCGGGGCGCGATGTCGACCAAGGGTCATGTCGATCGGTACTGTCGATGGCGGCGGACGGCCTGACGCCGCCGAGCGACGCCAAGCCCGGGGACACGACCCAAACGGGCTCGCGGACGGTCGTTTCCGTGGCGACATCCCCCACAGGGCGCGCGTCCACGCCCACAACGGCGTTGACCGGCCGCCGGCCGCCGCTATGATCCGCCCGCCTGCCCCTGTGGCGGAATTGGTAGACGCGCCTGACTCAAAATCAGGTGGTGGAAACATCGTGCTGGTTCGAGTCCGGCCAGGGGCACCAATTCACTCATTAAAATATATGACAATCAATATGTTAGCGCTTTTACGCTGACAATGGTCCACCCTTTAGCCCACCCAATTATTGCCAGTGGTGAAGGGGTCAATGCCTGAGCACCTCGGATCACATCCCCGCAAGGTATGCGTAACCAAGAGGACGCATTGACCTGCTCCTAACGCTGTCCATATAGACAGGGGACTTATCATGGTGATAGGCTTCGGATGTGAACCGGTGCCAAAGCCTCAGCCGTGGAGCCCAGCCGATGCGACGGATGAAATTCGGGCGCTGGCCAAGCGTCCCGACCTCAAAATCACGTATACGCTGCATGCAAAAGATCGGCTTGCAGAGCGGGGCCTGTTCATCGGCGACATCCTGTATGTCCTGAAGAACGGGTTCGTATAAGCAGAGGCGCAGACATCAACCCAGCCAAGCCTGTTCAAATACGCTCCTGAAAGCCGCTCGCCGAACTCCGGCAACCGAACTTTACGCGTCGTCGTTATTCCGGATCCGTCGCCAACCCATCCCTGGGTCAAGGTCGTCACGGTCATGTGGGCCGACGAATAGCGAAGCAACGAGAGCACCATGAACGAATACCGCTACACCGAGTCGGGGTTGGATCACGTCATCATCAAGGACGTCCAGTTTCTGGCGGACGACGCCGGAGAGGCGTGTGTAACCATTCCTAACGTGAACGGCCTTCACAAGGCTATCGCGTGCGGGATTGTGCGACGGACAAACGGCATTACAGGGCAAGAATTGCGATTCCTGCGAACCGAAATGGGCATGACGCAAGCCGAACTCGCGGCCATGGTTCACCGTGAGCCCTTGGCCGTGAGCCGCTGGGAGCGCGGCGAATCTCCGATCGACAGCAACGCCGAAGCGTTGATTCGCCTGCAAGCAGCGAAGCAGCTCGACCTGCCCGCCGATCTTGACATCAAAACCGTCGCGGGCTGGTGCATTCCGAGCGCCGAGACGCCGCCGATCGTCATCGATGGCTCCGACCCGTCAGACTACAAATTGGCAGCGTAGATAGCTGCACCCGGAAATTGTGATCCGCTGAACAGCACATCGACCAACGCCGATGGCGCCAACGATGAACGGATCTAATTGGCAAACGCCCGACCGCGAGGTCGGGCGTTGCAGCTCTCGATCAAGATATCGGACCTATCACCTTCCTTGTAGCTGGTCGCATTCCTTCTGAGCGGCGGCGCGCAGCGCGTCGATCCAGGCCGCGAGGTCCTGCAGGTAAACGCCGCGGGTGGCCTTCTGACTGTTCTCGATCATGACCCCTGGAAGGTCGATCTTGCCCTCGGTCGCCTTGCGGATGAAGTCGCGCGGCGTGAGGTGGCTGAAATGTAAGCGCCATGCTGGAACCATTCAGGCAGCGTAACTCCACGGCATGAGCTGGTCGATCTTGGAGATCGGCCATCGGTTGGCGATGCGCTCCAGGGCCTGGGTCAGCCGGGCGAGCGGATCGACGTCGTTCATCTTGGCGGTCTGCAGCAGGGTGGCGATGGTGGCCCAGGTGCGGCCACCGCCCTCGCTGCCGGCGAACAGCCACGATTTCCTGCCGAGGGCTATTGCCCGTTCATTCTGCCCATGTCGGGCGGGAATTGACGGTCCAATACCGATACCATCCACACTATGGCCGCACGGTCCTGGTGCGTCGCGTGGAACAGCGGCAACCACTCAGGTCATGCGAGGGCGGCTGGATTTTTCGATGGGTTGACGACCTCGGCGATGGCCTGGAGGACGGTTTCTCCCGCGAGGCGCTTGATGGCGATGACGGACACGGCGTCGGCGTAGAGTTGGCACCCCATTGGGAGCGGAACCCGCCGGTGACCTTTCGGAAGATGACCGACGGCCTGAGCGATCGCTCCGACCCGTTGTTGGTCGAAGGCACGTCCCGTCGGGTGAAGAAGACGAAGAGACCGTGGTAACAGCGGTTGACGGCAGCGAGCTTGGCCCCGACGCTGCCGGTGTACGGCGCGGCAATCCGGATGGCTACTGGCAGAGCGAACGGGTGACGAAGTTCTCGGTCGTGCAGGTCACGGTCTCGCCGCGCCAGCGCAACAGCGAGGCGTCGGGCGGGCAGGACTCGGTGGTCTCGATATCGACGCTCTTGCCGCCCGCGAACCCCCGGGCCTGACACAGCGCCAGCGCGGCGAAGCGGCAATCCGGGGCGCCGTTCGGGGCGATCCCGCAACGCTCGCGGCCGACGGCGATGCGCGCACCCGGCAACCGCGCCAGCGCCCCGGCGGTATCGCGGGCGACGCTGCCCATCGCGCTGGCGACCCCTTGGCTGGCTTCCGCCGCCCCTCTGGCGGCGTCGACCGTGCTGCGGGCGGCGTTGGTGGCCGCGCTGCTGGCCGCCTCGGTCATCCCCCTGCCGGAGTTCAAGGCAGCGTCGGGAAGGCCGAAGCCGGAGGTCGACTGCTTGATCCACCGGCCGAACGCATCGACGAACCCGGGCTGAAAACCGGGCATGCCGGAAGGCGGCGGCGCCTCAGGCGACGGGACGGTGGACAGTGGGACAGTCGGCCCCTGGATCGTGGGCGCCTGGATCGTGGCGGGCGCTGACGGCCCCGAGCCGGACGCGGGCGGATCACGGGTCTGCGCGATCGCGGCCCCGGTGACCAGCACGACCGTCAGCGCCAGCCCCCCCAGCGCCATGCCGGCGCGGACAGGCGACGCCATTCGATTTCGGGTTGCGCGCGCATGCCGCTTTGCGCTCGAACGTCGATGCCTCGTCATCGTCGCACAACCATCGTGACACGATCATCCCGGCCCGGTCATCCACCCGCCAAGCCGCTTGTGATTTTACACTACCCGGCGGGGTGGCAAAATTGTGGAAGCATTCAGAAGACGTAGAGCGCAGCGATGATCCCGCCGATCAGCACCACCAGGCCGACCGTCACCCAGAAGGTCAATCGCTCTTCGAGGGCGGCCCGCACGCGCACGCCATACCGGTTGAGCACCAGCGCCACGAAGTAGAACCGCCCGCCGCGCGCGATGCACGAGAACACGATGAACAGCAACAGGTCGTAACCGGCGAACCCCGATGTGATCGTGACGATTTTATATGGTATCGGCGTAAGGCCTTTGATCAGGATGATCAGCGAGCCCCAGCGCGCATAGGCCTCGCGAAAGGCCTCGACCTTGTCGCCGTAGCCGTAGAGCCCGATCAGCCATTGACCGACCGAGTCGTACAGGTAGGCACCGATGACGTAACCCAGCACACCGCCGGCGACCGAGGTAACCGTACATAGTGTCGCGTAGAACCATGCCTGTTTCGGGCGGGCGAGCGCCAGCGGGATCAGCATGGCGTCGGGCGGGATGGGAAAGATCGAGCTTTCCGCAAACGAAATCGCCCCCATCAGCCAGGGGGCGTAGGGCTTGTGGGCGGCGGCAATGCACCAGTCATAGGCACGGCGGAGCATGAGGGTGCTTAGCGGGCGTCGCGCCTGATGTCCACCGCATGGTGCCGGAGCCGACGGGCACCCGAGGGTCGATGCCCGGACCCGGCCCGTCAGCGGCGCTTTTTCCTCTGCCGGACGGCCGCCGCGACCACTTTCCGCCGCGCCTTGGGCGCCGTCGGCCGCTTCAGGAGCTTTTCGGCCAGACCGAACAGCTGTTCGCGCCGCTGCATCTCCTTCCAGACGTCCTTGGGTTGCACACCGAGCGTCGCCCACAGCACCACCAGGTTGTAGATGAGGTCGGCGCTTTCACGCACAATGGCGTTGCGGTCGCCACCGATCGCTTCGATGACCACCTCGGTGGCCTCCTCGGCAACCTTCTTGGCCACCTTGGCGCGGCTCGCGTTCAGCAGGCGTGCCGTGCGCGAGCGCGACGGATCCGCCTGCTGCTCGGCCACCACACCCTGAAAAAGCCGGTCGATCGAATCGGTCATGGCCCGAGAATAATGCGCGATCGCAAAAGTTTCCGGTAGCGGGCCGATCGGCGCAAACGGCCCACACGGAAAGTTCCGAATCAGCCTAGCCGATCCGTTGCCGTCTGAAGACAAGGAGATATCCGTAGGAGCCGAAGGCCTGCGGCTCGGTCGCGTGACCGCGGATCGGACCGCCCGATGCGTTCCGTCGTCACTCGTCCTGGGCGAGGAGACCGGCGTTGCCGCCGACGG
>JAVBUK010000329.1:0-3623 GCA_031555345.1 Xanthobacteraceae bacterium
TGTTGTCGGTGATCGGCCTCGGAGGGTGCGCCAGCGGCGATTTCGGGCGGGTGAAGAGCAGCCTGGTCGTCGACGATATCCATGCCTGGGTGGGAAAGACGGCGGCGCGCGACGCCGGGGTCACACCGTCGAAATATCCGCGCACCGACGAGGAACGCCGGCTGCGTGATCTCGCCTATCCGTTGATCGAGCCGCCCTACGATCGGGCGCGCTTCTACGGCATCATCAACGAATACGGCGTCAGCAACGCCTTCGATGGTTGGCCGCACTACGACCGCGCCGCCTACACCCGGCGGCTGATGGAGACGCCCTATCGTTCGGCGACCGCGCGCTACGCCCAACTCATGACCGACATCCGCAACGACGCCCAGCGCATCCCCGAGTTCTTCCTGGTCGCGCGCCAGGTGGTCGACCTCGACCGCCGACGCGAGAAGAGCCTGGAGACCATCGCCGACCTCAACCCGGCCGAACGCAAGAACGCGCTGTCCCGCATCGCCGAGAACGCGCTGACCATCGAATGGGTGCAGCAGTCGCTGGTCGACCGCGCCGAGGCCTATCGCCACACGCTCGAACGGCTGGTCGTCGCGACCCCCGCGCCGATCGCCGCCGAGGTCGAGCGGTCGTTGAACCATCTGCAGAACCGGATCGCCGAAAGCCAGGTCGCGATCGGTCGCGCCCCCGGCTCGGGCGCTCCGGCGGGCGTTCCGCGGGTCGTCTCGAAATAGCCGACGTGATCCGGGTAAAAACCCGTCCGGCGCTAATGCGAACGGCACCGCGCCGATCCGAGCGCACGCCGCGCCTGCGCCATCTGGCCGGGCTCGGGACTGAGCGTGCGCGCCAAGATCAGGCCGGTGACGGTCGGCGAATCGATGATCAGCCGGTCGGCCGCGGTCACGTCTTCCTCTTCCGGGAGTTGGTCGTGCTGCGCCGTCGTCATCAGGTCGAGCTCGATCGTGCGGCGGCCGGCGGAATGGTCGTTGACGGCATAGAAGGCGACGCCGTTGCGCGTGTAGAAGGTGACCGACGTGTAGGCGACGCCGACCGGGATGACCAGGCTCATCGGGCCTCCGTTCAGGTCGAAGCGGCAGACCGCGACCGCGAAGGCCGGGTCCATGAACGGCACCGGGGTGGTGTCGGGCGCGGGGTCCGGAAGCAGCGTGAACGCGTTGACCGGCGTGACGGGCGTCAGGCGCGCGTAGGCGTCCTGGCTGGCGGTGCGCGGCAGCACCAGGATGGTCGCGAGATGGACGATGCCGCCGAGCAGCACGCCCGCCACGATCGAGTACAACCAGCGCATCATGGGCAGTTTCCCGCTATCCGCAGCGTCGGCATCGGCGTCTCGCGGCCGGAACGCGTCGCCATCCCGATCGGCGTGTCGTAGAAACGCAGCACCAGGACATAGCGCTCGACGCCGCCGGTGGGCAGCCAGTTTCCGCTGCGCGCGCGCGGGCCGACGGTGATGGCGATGCTGCCGTCCGGATTGCGGATCAGTTCCTGGCTGGTGAAGCCGTGTCGGCCGATCGCGTTGGCGACCAGGCGCCCGCCGGGGTCGTACAGGGTCAGGGTGAAGTACCGCGCCTGCGGGGTCGTCCCGCGCAAGGTCGCGTCGCATCGCCCGTCGAGGGCGCGGCCGTCGTCGTCGTGCCGCGCCATGAAGGAGACGCCATCGCCGAGGCCGACCGGAAGCACGCCCGAGCGCGCGATGGTGGCGCGGGCGTAGGGGTCGATGTCGGCGGTGCCGGTGCGCGGCTGGGCGCTCCACGCCCCGATGTCGATCACCCCGAAGGCCAGTCCCCGGGTCAGGGCGAACCAAGTCGATCCCAGCCCGATCGCGGCCGCGACGGCGAACGTGAAGAGGAAGCCTAACAGCAGTCGCACGGTCGATTCCGAACGGGAGGGTGGGGCGCCAAAGGCTGCATGGAGCGTCGCGCGCCTCGGTCAGTTGCTGCGCGCGGCGCGCTGGTTCGCCGCAAGTGCGTTCGGTGGATCGAGGTCGGCCCCCGGCCGCGGCGACCAATCGTGCTCGGCCATCGGCGCGCGCGACGTTTCCTCCATCAAGCGCTCGATCTCCTGCAGGACCTTGATCCCGCGACCGGTGAGCGCCACCGGCCGTTGCCGCACGTCCTTGGCGGCCTCGGCGGACACCGGCGCCCGCGGCGCCGGATTCGGGGGCAGGCCCGGGATGTTCTTCAGCTCGATGTCCTGGTGGGCGTACTCCATGATCTCATGCCATGTCATGGCGGGCAGCGCTCCGCCGGTCATCCGGTTGAGCGGGCTGTAGTCGTCGTTGCCGTACCAAACGCCGCAGACGAAGTTGCCGGTGAAGCCGACGAACCAAGCGTCGCGGTAGGCGTTGGTGGTGCCGGTCTTGCCGCCCGCCTTGACGCCGTCGAGCATCGCCCGCCGGGCCGTGCCTTCCTCCACCACCTTGTTCATCATGAACGCCATGTCGGCGGCCACCTGGGGGGTGAAGACCGGCCGTGGTTTGGGTCCGTCACGGTCATACCGCCAGATCGTCTCGCCGACACCGGTGCGCACCTCGAGGATCGCGTGCGCGGTGACCGCTTTGCCGGCGTTGGGGAAGGTCGCGTAGGCGACCGTATGATCGAGCACCGTCACCTCGTCGGCGCCGATCGGCAGCGACGGTGTGTCGGGCAGGGGCGTGCGCAGGCCCATCTTGTGGGCATTGGCCACGATCAGGTCACGGCCGGCCTTGGCCTGGTACCACGGAACTTTTCTCGCGTCCGTGGTGGCACCGATCATGATCGACAGCTTCACCGCGATGGTGTTGACGGAGCGCGTCAGCGCCTGGGTCAGGGTCATCGTGCCGCCGAAGCCGCCCGAATAGTTCTTCGGGCACCAGTTGCCCAGGCAGATCGGGCCATCGGAGATCATCGAGTTGGGCTTGACGGCGCCGGACGCCAGCGCGGTCGCATAGACATAGGGCTTGAACGAGGAGCCGGGCTGGCGCAGGGCGTCGGTGGCGCGGTTGAACTGGCTGGTGATGTAGTCGCGTCCGCCGACGATGGCACGGACCCCGCCGTCGAGATCGGCCACCACGGTGGCGGCCTGCTTGGCGTGATAGTCGCGGCCGTACTGCTTGAGGGCGTTGTCGATCGCCGTTTCCGCCTGACGCTGCAGGCCGGGGTCGAGCGCCGTGCGCACCACGAAGGCGCGTTCAGTGATCGACTTGGGGAAGGTGTCGACGAGCGCCTTCATCTCGTCGAACGCGTAGTCGAGATAGTAGTTCGGCGCGCCTTCGTCGCGCCGATCGATCGCGGCGGCGGGGTTGCGGCGGGCGCCGAACACCTGGCCCTCGGTCATGAGGCCGGCTTCGACCAGATTGTCGAGCACCACGTTGGCGCGCGCGCGCGCCGCCGGCAGGTTGATGTGGGGCGCGTATTTGGACGGCGCCTTGAACAGGCCGGCCAGCATCGCCGCCTCGGCCAGGTTCACGTCGCGCACCGACTTGCCGAAATAGTACTGGGCCGCCGCGTCGACGCCGTAGGTGCCGCCGCCCATGTAGGCGCGGTCGAGGTAGAGCTTGAGGATTTCGTTCTTGGTCAGCCGCGTCTCCAGCCAGGTCGCCAGGAACGCTTCCTTGATCTTGCGCTCGATGGTGC
>JAVBUK010000118.1:0-2948 GCA_031555345.1 Xanthobacteraceae bacterium
CAGGTTGGTGTCAACAACCCGATCCTACCGGCGAACCGCCGGTGACCGCCACAAAGCCGCCCGCCCGCTACGGCGCTACTTCAGGGCGCGCGGGCGGGCGGCTTCGCTCTACCGAGCTACACCACTCGGCGGGACACGACCAGCTCTTGTTCGAGCCCTGGGGATCGGTCCGGGGAGGCGACGCGGCTGCGGCCGTCGGCATCATCGGCCCCGGGCGCCGACCGGCCGATGGTCGGCGCCCGGGCCAAATGCTAAGCAGGCGACAGGGTTTCTCCGGACAGGGAGCGATCATGCGCACCATCCGCCTGCATCCGGCCGACATGGTCGCGGTCGCGCTGGAAGCCTTGCCGGCCGGCATTCCGGTTGCCGACACCCGGGTGATGACGCGGGGTCCGATCCCGGCCGGCCACAAGGTCGCGGTCGTCGACATTCCCGCCGGCGCGCCGGTGATCAAGTACGACAACGTGATCGGCGTCGCGACGGCCGCGATCGCCGCCGGCGACCACGTCCACGTCCACAATCTCGGCATGCGGCGGTTCGCGGCCGGTGAGACGGCGACGGAGCGACGGCTGCCGGCGGCGACCGTGACCCCGGAACGGTTCGACGGATTCGTGCGGCCCGACGGCGCCGTGGGGACGCGGAATTACGTCGGGGTGATCGCCAGCGTCAACTGCGCCGCCACCGTCGCCCGCCAGATTGCCGACCAGTTCCGCGACGTCATGGCGGCGTGGCCGAACGTCGACGGCGTGGTGGCGCTGACGCACGGTTCCGGCTGCTGCACGCCGCTCGACGGCGAGATGCTCGAAATTTTGCGACGGACGCTCGCCGGTGCGGCGCGCCATCCCAACTTTCACGCCGTCCTGGTGGTCGGGCTCGGCTGCGAGGTCAACCAGATCGCCACGATGTTCGAGGCGGAACGTCTGCGCGAAGGCGCGCGGCTGCGCAGCCTGGTGATTCAGGAGGCCGGCGGCACCGCCGCGGCGGTTCGCCAGGGTGCCGCGATCGTGCGCGCGATGCTCGACGCCGCCAATGCCGACACCCGGACCTCGGTGCCGGTGAGCCACCTCAGGATCGGGCTGCAATGCGGCGGCTCCGACGGATATTCCGGCATCACCGCCAATCCGGCCCTCGGTGCGGCGGTCGATCTGCTGGTGGCCCAGGGCGGCACGGCGGTGCTGTCGGAGACGCCGGAGATCTACGGCGCCGAGCACCTGCTGCAGCGCCGCGCGATCAGCCCGGCGGTGGCCGACAAGCTGGCCGATCGAATCCGTTGGTGGGAGGAATACGCCCACCGCAACGGCGCCACCATCGACACCAATCCGACGCCGGGCAACAAGGCCGGCGGCCTGACGACGATTCTGGAAAAATCGCTCGGCGCCGTCGCCAAGGGGGGGACCAGCAATCTGGTCGCGGTGGTGAACTACGCCGAAGCGGTCACCGCCACCGGCCTCGTGTTCATGGATGCGCCGGGTTACGACCCGGTGTCGGCGACCGGCCAGGTGGCCGGCGGCTGCAACCTGATCTGCTTCACCACCGGTCGCGGTTCCGTATTCGGATGCAAGCCGGTGCCTTCGCTGAAGCTGGCCAGCCATTCCGAGCTCTACCGCCGGATGGCAGGCGACATGGACCTCGACTGCGGGCCGATCGCCCGCGGCGAGATCACGGTCGCCGCGATGGGGCGCCGCATCCTCGATCTGGCAATCGAGACCGCGTCGGGACGCCGGACCAGGAGCGAGGCGCTCGGCATCGGCGACTGCGAGTTCCAGCCTTGGACCTTGGGCGCCGTGCTGTGACGGCGCCGTCACAGCGTCAGTTGTCGCGCCAGCTCTTCCGCGGTCTGGCGCAGCGACGCCTGGTCGGCCTCGAGCTTCCGGTCCTGGCGGGCGATCTCGGTCAGCCGATCCTCCTGTCCCTTCAGGGTGTCGAGATAGCGTCGGCCGAGATCGGAGCCGGAGCCGACCGAACCCAGGTTGCGGCGGATGCGCTCCTGGTCGTCCGAGATCTTCTTGCGCTCCGCATCGAGCCGGCCACGCTCCGCCCGCGCCTTGGTGATGTCGCCGACGATGGCGCCGAGCCTGGCGACGGTCTCTTTGAGCGCGGCGCTCTGGTTTTCGAGGCCGCGGATCCGCGCCAGAATGTCTTCCGGCGCCAGGCTGGCGAGCACCACGGTCTGGCTGTCGGTACGCTCCAGCGTCAGTGCCGCGCCGGTCGTCTGTCCCTTGGCGGCCGCGATGGTGAGGCGGAACTGGGTCGGGGTCTCCTCCACCTTGCCGGACTCGGGGGCCGGGGCCCAGCCGTTGGCGCGCGGCTCCTCCGCGACGATCTCGCGATCCTCCTCGGGCGGCGCCGTCACCTCGTAGGCAATCGTCCGGCGGGACCTGGTCGTCAGCGTCAGCGTGCCGTTGACCGCCTTGCCGAGGGTGGTGCGGGTGACGCCCTTGTCGTCGCGCCGGATGTCGGTCTTGGGGTCGAGCGCGAAGGTCACGAACCTGGTCCCGCCCTTGGCCAGCAGCGGCAGTTGAGCGTCGCCGACGAAATTCATCGGCCCGTCCGCGGCGGCCTCATAGGCGGTGACGATACCGGCGGGCAGGCTGTCACCCTGGTTGCGCAGGCGGACGGCGGCCAGCGGATGGCGCGCCGAGGTTGCCGGCTGGTACAGCCAGGTGCGGGTCGCATCGACCTCGCGGTCGACGAACGGGACCATCATGGTGTGGCCGGTGGCGAGCGAGATCGGCGCCGGGAAGCGGTAGAGCAACTGGGTGGACGCCTCCTCGGCCTGCGCGGCCAGGGCCGCGCTGCCGAGTTCGGCCGGCGCCGCGGGCTTGGCGGCAAAGTCCGCGCGCGTCTCCTCCAATCGCAGGGGTGCCATCGCGCGCGCTTGGGCCGGTGCGGCGAGCTTCGCTTTCACGCCGGTCGCGATCGACGCCTCGGCATCGTCGGGCAGCGGC
>JAVBUK010000035.1:0-7166 GCA_031555345.1 Xanthobacteraceae bacterium
CAGGTTGGTGTCAACAACCCGATCCTACCGGCGAACCGCCGGTGACCGCCACAAAGCCGCCCGCCCGCTACGGCGCTACTTCAGGGCGCGCGGGCGGGCGGCTTCGCTCTACCGAGCTACACCACGTGGCGGGACACGACCCATGATTCCCGAACGTGTGAGCCTATTCGAGCCCAAACGGCATGTGCATGCGCCCATAGGCGGCGCGCACGATCTCGCCGACCCGCTCCGTCTTGGCCGACTGAGCGGGCGGCGGCGACAACGCGCAGGCCAGCACCGCCCACTCGACTTCGGCGATTTCGTCTTCGGTCAGGTAGTCCAGCAGGGTTTCCGGCGCGTCAGGGAATCCCATCGCCCGCAATTGCGCCGCGTGTTTTTCGACGTCGAGCATGGCGCCCTCCATCTGCTGGGCCGCGCTGACGCCGCCCGCCGACATGCAACTTACCACGGCCCCGCCCGGTTGGCAGCCGTCTGCGGCGCCCCGACGCAGGTCCCAGGTGCGCCGTTCGGCGGCGGGCCCGCGAGTGCCCGACGGCACCGCGGCGATCTTCCGGCTATCGCGGCGGCAACCTTTCGAGAAGCGCCTGCGCCTGCTCGACCGCGGCCGGGAACGCCGCCTGCCTGACGGCTTCCCGGGCGAAGCAGCTCAGAAACAGGGTCTCGGCCCGGTCGCGCATCGCGGTGACACGATCGAACGCGGCCTTGTCCGGCGAGCCGGCCGCGTCATAGGCGGCCTGGGCCCTTTCCGCCGCCTTGTCCTGCTTGCGGCGAACCTCGTCGCAGACCGCGACCGGACCGAATTTGCGTTTCAGCGGCGCATTGGCGATGAACACCCGGCCGTCCCGGATCGCGGCGACGAACAGTTCCTCCGGCGTCGGCGGCGTTTCGCTCTGGCTGCGGGCCGCCAGGATCGCCTGGACCAGCTTCATGCCCGCCGGCCTGGCGAGCGGGATGGTCCCGAACGCCATCACGGCGGCGTCGGTTTGGATCGCCTGGACGTAGAAGCTGTCGACCTTGAAGGCCTCGGCCGGATCCTGCGGCAGTGCCGCGAAACCGTCGCTCAGCCAGTGCTCATGTACACGCAGCCATTTCGTGAAGATCGATTCCGTCGTGACGATCACGCTCGACTTGTCGTCGACCGAGCGGAACACCAGCCCGTCGAGCGCGCCGAAGTTCTGGTCGGTGGACAACAGCGTATTGACGTTGAGCGCGCCGTAACTCGCATCCCGGATCGCGACCGGGCCGACAACGGCCCGCATGCGCGTCTCCAGATCGGCCAGCGCCGCGTCATGCTCCCTGCTGGTCACATCGTCCCACCGCCGCCCATCGCCGAGCGCCTCGAACCGGGCGATCGCGGCGTCGCGGGCTGCGACGTAGTCCTCTTCCGGCGAGCCGGCGGCGACGGAGGATCCGGCGGCCGCAAGGCAGGCGGCACCGGCGAGCACCAGGCGGATCAGCGTGTTCATTCCTGGTTAGTCGTCACACCACGCGCCCAGGTTCACGGACACCGGCAATGCCAGACACCCGCCTGACCGACCGGAAGTCGGCACCGGATCGGCACATTCCGCCGCGAACCGGCGTGCCCCGCACACTTGAAAGGATCGAATTAAACGAATTTTTACCGGGACATAGCAGTTTCGTCGCGCTGCGTTCGGGGAGACCGATCATGCCGTCAGACGACAACCGGAGGTTCGCGCGCCTGCGTCCGCGTGGTCGGGTCGCCAGCAGCGGCGTGATCGTGCTCGACCCGCGCAAGCCGGCGCTCGACTGCACCGTCATCGACATCAGCGCCGGCGGCGCCTGCATCGACGTGCCCGGCCAGACCCCGATCCCGGCGCGCGCCATTTTGATTCATTCCGGCACCCGCAAGTCCTGCCGCGTGGTGTGGCGTCGCGGCCGACGGCTGGGGCTCCAGTACTGATACGCGCCCCGGCTGATCCGCTGCTCGCATAGCGGTGTTCGCTCCGCAGGCGACGCATCGACAGTTGCCGGCCGGCCATCCGGATGCGGCGCGGCATCATGCGGACTGCTTCGCGATCGGCAGAGGACCGCCTCGTTCGCGCGCCATGCACCCGGCCCGTCCAGCCAAAGGTTCGGCCGGACTGCCGACCGGTCACCGCGGCCGACTGAAGCGCCGCGACGACAAGATCAGCAGCGTGCCCAGAAACGCCCCCGTTCCCAGGATGATGTCCCAAGCGTATTCCGGAAAGCCCAAAACCCCGATCACCAGCGCCAGATTGACCGGCACAGCCATCAGGAATGCATGCAGGTGACCTTGCGTCTTCGTCAGCATGCCACGACCATGCGTCGTTTCGCGCCGCGGCTGCTACGGGATCTTCCCCTTAGGGAACGTTCCTGATGTTCCGACGGAACTTCGCGCCCACCCCACACGCGGGAGCAACGCTCGTCGCCGTACCGCGCCGAGGCAAACAACGCCCCCGCACCAGACAAGAGCCAGCGCGACGCACGGCGCGACCTACGGCCGGATGAACGTGCCGTTGCGCAGCTCGGAGACGGCCTGCTGCAGTTCGGCCTGGGTGTTCATCACGATCGGCCCGTACCAAGCGACCGGCTCTTCGATCGGTTTGCCCGAGACCATCAGGAAACGGATCCCCTGCTCACCCGCCTGGACGGTCACCTCGTCGCCGGAATCGAACAGCACCAGCGAACGATCTCCCGTGGTGTCGCGGACCAGAATCTCGTCACCGTTCGCGCCTTCCTTCTCGGTCAATACGCCGCGCGGCGGTGAGGCGGCACGGAAATCGCCGGATCCTGCGAACACGTACGCGAAGGCGTGCCGGCCCGTCGCAACCCGCAGCGTCTTGCGCCTGCCGGGCAGAACGGTCACGTCGAGGTAGTGAGGGTCGGCGGCGACGCCCTCGACCGGGCCACGCCGACCCCAGAACTCGCCGCACACGACCTTGACCCGCGTGCCGTCGTCGTCGATCACCTCGGGGATTTCGCCGGCCTTAATGTCCTGGTAGCGCGGCGCGGTCATCTTCAGCGACGACGGCAGGTTGGCCCACAGCTGAAAACCATGCATGCGGCCCTGGGCGTCTCCCTGCGGCATTTCCTGATGCATGATGCCGCGCCCCGCCGTCATCCACTGCACATCGCCGTCGCCCAACAGGCCGCGATTGCCCAGGCTGTCGCCGTGTTCGACCGTACCGGCCAGCACATACGTGATGGTCTCGATGCCGCGGTGCGGATGCCAGGGAAATCCGGCGCGATAATCGTCCGGACGATCGTTGCGGAAATCATCCAACAGCAGGAACGGGTCGAAATCGCCGGTTTCACCGAACCCGAAAGCGCGGCGCAGTCTGACGCCGGCGCCTTCGATGGTCGGTTTGGATTCGAGAATGCGCTTGACCGGACGAACCGACATGGGATGGGACCTCGGGAAGAGAACTCGGAATGAAGGCAGGCCGCGTGCCCTGCCCATATGGGGCGCCGGGTCGACAATGGCCAGCCCCAGGAAAGACCAACGCCGGAACGCCCGACCCGGGCAACGGCGCATGGCGGTTGGGCAGCCGGGTGAGCGGATGGACGGCCGCGCCGGTCACCCGGCGTCCCGGGAACCTTCGGCCGCCTCGTCGATTGTTGGGACGATGCCAATCGCCCGGGAGACCGCATGCGTTCCGACGGTGCGGGGCGTCGACGCAAAATCCCTTGACGCCGCCGGCCCCATTCGACAGGGCTCCGAACCCGGGTTAACATGTCCAACAAATCGGCGATCATCGTACCGCAACCTAGCTCGACGGAGCCTGGATGCGCTTTTGAGCCGGGAGCCGCGGCAGTGGTCCACTCTTGTTTGGAGGCATTTGCGCGGCCCGCGCAACCCTGAGAATCCATTCTGCATCGACAAAACGTCAACTATTAACCTGGATTCGTCGCCCTGCCCCATTCGAGCCGAGGTCAGTCGATGTCTTGTGCTGTGGTCTTCGACGTCGACGGCGTGCTGGTGGATTCTCCCCACGAGCGCGCCTGGGTGTCGTCGCTGGCGCGGCTGGTTGCCGGCCCCTGGCGCGATATCGCGGCCGCGACCGGTTATCGTCCCGAATCCTTCGACACGCATGCCTACCAGCAGTTCATCGCCGGCAAGCCGCGGCTCGACGGCGCCCGCGCCATCCTGGAACATTTCGGCTTTCCCGACGCGGCGAGCCGGGCGGCCGTCTATGCGGACGAGAAGCAGCGCCTGATCGCAGAACTGATCGCGCGCGGCGACTTTTCGGCCTTTCCTGACGCCCTGCGCCTGGTCGCTGCACTGCGCTGGCGCGACGTGCCGCTGGCGGCCGCCTCCTCGTCCAAAAACGCCAATGCGTTGATGGAAAAGATCGAACTCGACGCCGCGCCGGCCCGGCCGCAACCTCCTGTCGACCGTGCCGGCCCGTCGCCGGGGCCGCGTTCGACGCGGCTCATCGACTGCTTCGCCGCCAACGTCTGCGGACAAAACGTCGCCGGCAAGCCGGCGCCCGACATCTTTCTGGCCGCGGCCGCCGCCCTCGCCGTTCCGCCGGCCGCTTGCGTCGTGATCGAGGACGCACCGGCCGGCGTTGCCGCGGCCAAGACCGGCGGCATGAAGGCGATCGGGATCGCCCGCCTGCGTGACGAAACGCTGCTGGCATCGTCCGGCGCCGATCTCGTCGTCACCAGCCTCGACGACGTGGATGTGGATTCGCTGATTGCCGGTGCGCCGACGTCGAAAATCCGAAGTTCACCCGATCGTGCGGGAACTCCCGGGCGCGCTTCGGATTCGAACCAACGCCAGCCTCGTTAGCAACCGGCATGGGTTCAAGCCCGGAAGGCCGCTGACGCCGTGCCGGACCGCTAGTGTGGTGGACTTGACGATCCTGTCTCCCTTTCGGCACCTCTTCATCGGAACGTCAAATCCAAAACCACACCAGAACCTTGGAGTTGTCAGTGTCCTTTGCGGTTCCGGCGTTCGTACGCAGCGGGCGGCAAACCGAACCGAACGTCGGAACCGGGACACTAGTGTTCGTGAGACTCTTTTCGCTTGTGAGACCAGTATGGATCAGGATGTTTCTGCCCGTGACCGGCTCGAACATTGGTTCGCGCCTTGTTCCGATCCCGCGTGGCATCTGGTGTGGTCGGGTTATGATGCGATGCGGGAGGCTCAGGTCGAGGCGTGCTTTGCCCTCAGCAACGGTTTCATCGGCGTCCGGGCGGCACGTCCGATCAGCCGCGGACCGACCTGGGTGACCTACCAGCATCACCTGACCTGGGCGTCGTGGCCGCGCACCTACATCGCGGGGCTTTTCGACACGCCGAATGTCGTCCCGCCGGTGCCCGGGCTGGTGCCGGCGCCGGACTGGCTGCGCGTCAAGTTGTGGATCGACGATCGCCTGCTTCTGCTGCGCTCGGGCGAGCTCCTGGCTCACAACCGCGTCCTCGACATGCGTCGCGGCCTGCTCAAGGGCGAGTGGGTGCATCGCAACCCGGCCGGTCATCTCGCTCGCCTGGAGGTGTTGACCGCGGTTTCGCTGGCCGACCGTGCTGTCGCCACGCAGTTCGTGCGGCTGCGGATCGAAGGAGGATCCGTTCGGGTGCGGCTCGAAGCCTCCTTCGAGTCGACCGGCTCGGCGCTCGAACTGGTGCGCGCCCGGCGGGAGTCCGCGGTCTGGCACACCGCCGGCGGTGGCAAGACGTTGGCGATCGCCGCGCGTGCGGGATTGATCGGGCGTCCGACCGAACACCAGTCCACCGCGCCACTGAAGTGGTCCTGGACCTGGGAGCAAGGACCCGGCGAGGTGACCGACTTCGTGCGCATTGCCGCGTTCGCGCGGGGCGAGACGAACGCCGGCGCGACCGAGCGGCGCGCCGCCCTGGGCATCGCCCGCGCCGAAGCGACGGGCTGGTCCGGCGTTCTTGCCGCCCATGAACGCGCCTGGGCCGAACGCTGGCACAGTTCGGACGTCGAGATCGACGGCGATGCGACGCTGCAGCAGGCGCTGCGCTTTGCGGTCTACCATCTCGTCAGTGCCGCGAACCCCGACGACGAACGCGTCTCCGTCGGCGCGCGCGCGCTCACCGGCGACGCCTATCTGGGGCACGTGTTCTGGGACACCGAAACCTATCTGCTGCCGTTCTACATCTTCACCTGGCCCGAGGCGGCGCGCGCGCTGATGATGTATCGCTACCATACGCTGCCCGGCGCGCGCGCCAAGGCGACCCGACTGGGCTACCGCGGCGCGCTGTATGCCTGGGAGTCGACCGATACCGGCGAAGAAACGACGCCCGAAAAGGTGATCGACACGGCCGGTCGGTTGATCCCGGTCTTGTGCGGTCTGGAGGAGCAGCACATCGACGCGGATATCGCCTACGCGGTCTGGCAATACTGGCAGGCGACCCTCGACGACGGCTTCCTCCTCGCTGCCGGGGCCGAAATCATCCTGGAAACCGCCCGATTCTGGGCCAGCCGGGCCGCGCTCGAAGCCGACGGGCGCTACCATATCCGCCGTGTCATCGGGCCCGACGAGTATCACGAAACAATCGACGACAACGCCTACACCAACATCAGGGCCGCATGGAACCTGGAACGCGGCCTCGAGGTCGTCGCGCTGCTCGAGCAACGCTGGCCGGAACGCGGCCGGTCGCTGCGCACGCGGCTCGCGCTGGAGCAGCCGGAACTCGACGCCTGGGCGGCGGTGGCGCGCGGCTTGGTGCGCGGCCAGGATGCCGAGACCGGAATGATCGAGCAGTTCGCCGGATATTTCGACCTCGAAGACATCGACCTTTCGGCCTACCTGTCCCGCACCGTGCCGATGGACGTCGTGCTCGGGCGGGAACGGACGGCGCGCTCGCAGATCGTCAAGCAGGCCGACGTGGTGGCCCTGCTCGCTCTGCTGCCCGATCTGTTCGACCAAACCGCCCATGAGCGCAACTTCGCCTACTACGAACGGCGCTGCGGCCACGGCAGCAGCCTGAGCCCGGCCCTGCATGCGCTGGTCGGGGCGCGACTGGGGCAGGTCGAACTGGCCGAGCGCTATCTTCACCAGACCGCGCGCATCGATCTCGAGGCATCCGGCGTGAACAGCGCGGGCGGCGTCCACATTGCGGCGCTGGGCGGACTGTGGATGGCGACGATTTTCGGGCTCGCAGGCTTCCGACAGCACGGCGAGGAACTCGCCCTCGATCCGAACCTGCCG
>JAVBUK010000224.1:0-3569 GCA_031555345.1 Xanthobacteraceae bacterium
ACGTCGACCTCCGACGACGCCAGAGCGAACAGATGATGGGCCTCGATGATCTCCAGCCCCTTGTTCATCAAGGTCGCCGAGTCGATGGTCACTTTCGGCCCCATCGACCAGTTGGGATGGCGCAATGCCTGTTCGGGCGTCGCCGCCCGGATCTGGTCGATGGTCCAGGTCCGGAACGGACCGCCGGAGGCCGTCAGGATGATCCGCGCGACGTGCTCACGCCGGCCGGCGCCGAGCGCCTGGAAAATCGCATTGTGCTCGGAATCGACCGGCAACACGGTCGCCCCGCACTCGGCGGCGCGGCGCATGAACAGGGTCCCGGCACAGACCAGCGTCTCCTTGTTGGCCAGCGCCACGATCGCTCCACGCTCGGCCGCCGCGAGCGTCGGCCGCAGTCCTGCGGCGCCGGTGATCGCCCCGCACACCCAGTCCGCCGGACGTCGCGCCGCCTCGACCACGGCTTCGTTGCCGGCTGCGGCTTCGATTCCCGACCCGGCGAGAGCGTCCTTCAGTTCCGCGTAGCAGGTCGGATCCGCGACGGCGGCAAAGCGCGCACCGAGATCGCGCGCCAACGTGGCGAGCATGCCGGCATTGCGGCCGGCGGTGACCGCCTCGACCCGGTAGCGTCCGCGGTGCCGCAGCAGCAGATCGATCGTGCTCGCGCCGATCGATCCGGTCGCTCCCAGTAAGGTCACCGAGCGGACCGCGGGCACCGGGGAGTCATCAGTTCGGGCAAGCGGCACGCCGACCATTGCTGTCACCATGTCAATAATGCGCGCGCCGGCGCGGCAAACCCGCCTTTGGCAAGGCCGATGAGAGCGGCCACCGACGCGGCGACCAAGAATCCGTCCAGCCGGTCCATGATTCCACCATGACCCGGAATCACCTGACCGGCATCCTTGACACCGCACTTGCGCTTGACGGCCGACTCGATCAGATCGCCCGCCTGCGACACCGCCGACATGAGCAGCGCCAGAACCGCAACCGCAATCAGGTTCGACAGCCCGGCGACCAAGGCCACGCCGCAGCCTGCGAGTACCGCGCCGATCCCCCCCGCAATCGCCCCCGCCCAGGTCTTCTTCGGGCTGACCCGCACCCACAGTTTCGGCCCCCCCACCAGGCGGCCGCCGAAGTAGCCGAAAATGTCGGTCGCCCATACGACGGCGAAGAGAAACAGCAGCGCGGCCAATCCCAGTTCGCCGTCGCTGCGCAACACCGCCGCAGGCAGCAGAACCGCACCCGCATAGAGAACGCCAGCCGCCACCCAGCCGCGTCTTGCCGGATCGGCCAAGAACGTTGCCAGCAGAGCACCGCCGAGGACCAGCACCGCCGCAACGGCCGGATGCCCGAGCGCGGCCGCGCCTCCGGCGAGCGCCAGCGCCACGGCGTTCGACGCCGCGATCGTGCGGGGCACCGCAATCATGCGCGCCCATTCGATCGCGACGCCGATCGCCGCGATCGTCCAGAACGCGACGAACAGCCCGCCGCCCACGAAGGTGACGGCCACCGTCAGCGGCGCCAACACCGCCGACGACAGCACACGGAGCACCAGATTGTCGGAACGCTGGGCGGCCGCTTTCGCGCCATCCGTTTTTCCGGCCGGGCTTGCTGCACTCACGACGTCACAACCCGGGGCGTGCGACGAGGCCACCGAAGCGACGCTCGCGCCGGCGATATTCTTCGATCGCGGTCTCCAGCGCCGCACGGTCGAAATCCGGCCAGAACATCGGCAGGAACACCAGCTCGCTGTAAGCCACCTGCCACAACAGGAAATTCGACAGCCGCTGTTCGCCGCTGGTGCGAATCAGAAGATCCGGATCGGGAAGGTCGGGCGCGTCGAAAAAACGGCCGAGGGTTTCGGCCGTCACCTCCCGGGGCTGAAGGCGGCCACCCGCCACCTCCTCGGCGACCCGCTGGGCCGCCCGCGCGATCTCCTGGCGTGCGCAATAATTGAACGCGACGACCAGAACGAGACCTGTATTGTTCCTGGTGAGGTCTTCCGCTTCCGCGACCAGCCGCCCGATCTCGGGATCCAGCCCCTCCCGCTCGCCGATCACCCGAACCCGCACGTTGCTGGCATGCAGGTCGGCCAGGTCATGGCGGATGAAGCGGCGCAGCAACCCCATGAGATCGCTGATTTCCTTCGCCGGCCGGGCCCAGTTCTCCGAACTGAACGAGAAAATCGTCAGATAGCCGATGCCGAGATCACCGCAGGCGCGCACGGTCCGCCGCAGCGCTTCGACGCCGCGGCGGTGCCCCTCGCCGCGCGGATATCCCCGCTCGGCGGCCCAGCGGCCGTTGCCGTCCATGATGATCGCGACATGGCGCGGCGGCGCGAGCCCGTCGTCTGTGGATAACGGCCCCTTCTCGGAATTGGCCATTACGTTCTCCAGGCTGGGCTCGCGCCTTCGAGCCCCGCGACGGCTCACACCGTCATGATTTCTTTTTCTTTGCTCGCGAGCACCTGATCGATGTCCGCCATCGTGGCATCGGTCGCCTTCTGGACTTCCACGCCCAGCCGGTCGTGATCGTCCTCGCTGATCTTGTGGTCCTTCTCAAGCTTTTTCAAAAGATCGAGGCCGTCCCGGCGGACATGCCGCGCCGCCACGCGGGCGGCTTCGGCATATTTGTGCGCCACCTTGGCCAGTTCCTTGCGGCGCTCCTCGTTGAGCTCGGGAATCCGCAGCCGCAGCGTCTGCCCTTCGGTCACCGGCGTCAGCCCCAGATTGGCCGCCGAGATTGCTTTCTCCACGGCATGAACCTGGGAGCGGTCCCACACCTGCACCATCAGCATGCGGGCCTCGGGCACACTGACCGTCGCGAGCTGGTTGAGCGGCATGTGCGACCCGTAGGCGTCGACCTGAACATGATCGAGCAAGGCCGTCGACGCGCGTCCGGTCCGCAGGCCGGACAGTTCCTGCCTCAAAGCCTGCACCGCGCCGGCCATGCGGCGCTTCAGATCGTTGATGTCGTAATTGCCGGCTGACATGATCAATTCTCCAAACAAGCTCACTCACCGAGGGCTGGGCCGCAAGCACACGGCGCTTCGCCGACTGGCGACTGAGACTTCCCAAGGGTAGCCGACCCTCTAAGATCCGCCAACGATGGTCGATCGGCCGGTCCCGCGCAGGACGGCTTCGATAGGTCCCGCCCCCCGTATCGCGAACACAATGATAGGCATACGGTTTTCCCGGGCAAGCGCAAACGCGGTGGCGTCCATCACCTTCAGCTCGCGACGGATTGCCTCGTCATGGCTGATCCGGTCGAACCGCTCCGCCTGGGGGTCCAGTTTGGGATCGGCGCTGTATACCCCGTCCACGTTGGTTGCCTTGAGGACGGCCTCGCACCCCATTTCGCCGGCCCGCAGCACCGCGGTCGTGTCGGTCGTGAAGAAGGGATTGCCGGTGCCGCCGGCAAAAATGACGATCCGGTTCTCGTCCAGGTGGCGCAAAGCACGCTGGCGCTCGTAGGTTTCGCACACCTGCGGCATGGTCAGCGCCGACATGGTCCGCACCGAGACGCCGGTCCGCTCGACTGCCGCCTCCAGCACCAGCGCGTTCATCACCGTG
>JAVBUK010000258.1:0-9839 GCA_031555345.1 Xanthobacteraceae bacterium
CCGCATCCGCATCCATCTGCCAACCAATTGCCCCGAGCGCGCGTTGTTCCGAGCGGTCGCGCTCGGCCTCCTGCCGTCCGGGCCCTGAGCCGCGGGGCCAAGGGCCCCGACCCGCCGCCGACCGAGGCAGATCAACCCCACACCCGTTGCACAGCGATCAACCTCACGCCGATCTCACCGGATCGGACTGCTCCCGTGCGCGCTCCGCGCCGAGAAGATAAACGACGCCGAGTGGTGCATGATCCGGGCTAGTTCCTGGCGACGAAGCACCCGCCGCCCGCGGCCTTGAGACTGTCGCACAGCCGCGCGGCCTCCTCACGCGATGCGTAGGGGCCGACCTGGGCACCATACTTGACTCCGCCGCCCACCTCCTTGCGACGGATGATGGGCTGCAAACCACCAAGTTGGTTCGGATAGCGCGCCTGCATCGTCCGGAACGAGGACTGCGCCTGGGCTTCGGAGTCCTGCGCCAGCACCTGGACCACATAGCCCGGGCCAGACGCCCGCGGCGTCGCCGACGGCAAGGACAATGCGGCACTGCGCGACGGCTGTGCCGCCCTGGCGGGGCTGGTCGCCGGCGCGAGTGACAACGGACTGCCTGCGGCAGGGCGGGCGGGGGATGCCGGAGCCGAGGACTGCGAACGCGCAGCCCCATCTGCCCCCTGGTCGTGGGGAATCTTGACGGTCTGGACCTTGCGCGGTTCCTGCGACGCATTCGCTCCGGCGAGCGCGAAGCCGCCCGAAGGCGGCGCCAGCACCGGCGCCGCGGTCGCGGGAGGTTCGCCGGCGACCCCGGTGAGCCGCGGGGTCGTCCGGATCGCGTCGCGGATCTCGACCGGCTGCTCCTCGCGCACCACCATGCGCTCGTCCCGGCTGCGGTCGGCCAGGCGATCGTAAATCTGTTTGTTGGCCGAGGCGTCGCTGCTCTGTGCCGACGGAACCAGTTTGTTCGGCGTGGTGTCGGCGCGGATCACCGGCGCCGGCGCCGAGCTTCCGCCGCCGAACATCAGGCGATAGCCGAACGCTCCGAGCGTCCCGACCATCATGAGGCAGCAGACCACGATGGCAAGCGCGAGCCCGCGTCGCCGCGACCGGTCCCGTTCGCCGGCCTCCTCGTGATAACGGCCGTGGAACGCGTCGTCGTCGTCAAGTTCGCCATCGAACCGGTCGCCATCAAGCCCCGTCCGATCGTAGCCACGCCTATCATCCCGGAGCGGCCGTTCCTGTGGAAAGGGTCGCTCTTGCGGGAAAGACCGCCCCGATGGGAAAGGTCGTTCCTGCGCCAACTCCTGGGGAAAATGCGGATCGTGCGGCAGCTGCGATGGATAGTCGGCGCGCTCGCCGAAGGCGGGCTGGTCGTGCCCCTGCGGCACACGGTAGCGCGCATCGGCCAGGTACGGATCCATGCTGTGCGGATCGCCATAGCCACGAGGCGCGTCGTAGCCACGCGGATCCTCGTAGCCGCGCGGCACCTCGTCGTCATACGACCGATCATAGCCGGGCGCCACGCCCGGTTCCGGCGCGCGCGGTGGCAGCGCCTCGGTACGTCGCCAATCCGGTGCGGGCGGAGGAGCGAGGGGCGGGCTCGGCTGTCTGGACACGGCCTCACGGCCAGCGTGGGCGTTCGGCGCGGGCGGGGCCGCGCGCGGGTCACGCAGCGGCGGCGTATCGAGGTTGAAGGGATCGCTCTGGCCGATCAGGCGGGCAAGTTCCAACAGCGGATCGCTGGCCTGCCCCGTCGGCGCCACCGGAGTCGTCGGCGTAACCGGAGCCGTCGGCGTACCGCGGCCGTACGGCCCGGGCCGGTAACCGCGTGAGGTCCTGTCATCCACCATACTTACACCGCCGCCAGTTGGACCCGCCCCCGGGGTGTGGCACCGCCGCCTCGCGGTCCGCGTCCAGCACGACCAGGGTGAATTACCTCATTTCCTCTGGGGCGCTGACGCCCAGCAATGCGAGGCCGGACGACAGCACAGTCACAACGCCCTCGACCAGGGCGAGGCGAGCCGCCGTCATTGTCGGATCATTCTGGATAATGAAGCGTAAATATGGCGCCTCCTTCGCACCGCGTGTCCACTGGGCATGGAACTCCGACGCCAGTTCATAAAGGTAGAAGGCGATCCGGTGCGGCTCATGGGCCAGCGCAGCGGCCTCGACGGCGCGCGGATAGCCGGCGATGCGACGCATCAGCGCAATTTCGCCCGGATCGGTCAAAAGTTCGAGCCGGGCATGGTCCAGCAGCCACGGCGCGCGCGCGGCCCGGACCGCCGGCAGGCCGGGCAATTCGGACGCGGCATTGCGAAACGCAGATTGGCCGCGGGCGTGTCCGTATTGGACGTAGAAGACCGGATTGTCGCGCGACATTTCGATCACCCGTGCCAGGTCGAAGTCGAGCACCGCGTCGTTCTTGCGATACAGCATCATGAAGCGCACGGCGTCCCGGCCGACTTCGTCGACGACCTCGCGCAGGGTGACGAAGTCCCCGGATCGCTTCGACATCTTGACCGGTTCGCCGGCCCGCATCAGCTTCACCAGCTGCACGATCTTGACGTCGAGATCCGCCCGGCCGCCGGAAATCGCCGCGACCGCCGCTTTCATGCGCTTGACGTAACCGCCGTGATCGGCCCCCCACACGTCGATCATGTGGCTGAATCCACGGTCGAATTTCGACTTGTGATAGGCGATGTCGGAGGCGAAATAGGTGTAGGTGCCGTCGGACTTTTTCAGCGGCCGGTCGACGTCGTCGCCGAATTCGGTGGCGCGGAACAGCGTCTGCTCGCGGTCCTCCCAGTCTTCGACCGGCGCGCCCTTGGGCGGCGGCAAGCGCCCCTGGTAGATGTGGCCGGCGGTGCGCAGGACGTCGATCGCCGCCGCGACCTGATCGGCGGCCCCGGCGATCAGCGAGCGCTCGGAAAAATAGACGTCGAAGGTGACGTTGAGCGCCTGCAGATCCTCCCGGATCGCCGCCATCATCATGGTCACCGCCACCACGCGCACGACCGGCAGCCATTCGGCCTCGCTTTGCGACAGCAATGCCCGGCCGTGCTCGGCCGCCAGCGCCAGACCGACCGGCTTGAGATAATCGCCCGGATAGAGCCCTTCGGGGATCGTGATCGCCTCGCCCAGGGCCTCGCGGTAGCGCAAAAAGGCCGAACGGGCCAGCACGTCGACCTGCGCGCCCGCGTCGTTGATGTAGTATTCGCGGGCGACCGCAAAGCCGGCGAAGGCGAGCAGGTTGGCGAGCGCATCGCCGAACACCGCGCCGCGGCAGTGGCCGACATGCATCGGTCCGGTCGGGTTGGCCGACACATACTCGACATTGACGGTCTCGCCCTGCCCGACATCGCTCGCCCCGTAGCGGTCGCCGGCGCGGATCGCGGCCGCTAGCGCCGCGGTCCAGGCGACCGGCTGGAGCGTCAGGTTGATGAAACCGGGCCCGGCGACCTCGACCTTGGCGATCAGCGGGTCGGCCCGGAGTTTTCCGGCGAGCGCATCGGCCAGTTCGCGCGGCTTCCGGCCGGCGTCCTTGGCCAGCACCATGGCGGCATTGGTCGCCATGTCGCCGTGCGCGGTATCGCGCGGCGGCTCCACCACCACCCGGGCGGTATCGATGCCGGCCGGAACGACGCCGTCGGCGGCGAGGGCGCGGACCGCCGCGTTGACGCGGTCGAGAACGTCGGCATAGAGGTGCGGGGCGGACGAAGCTGCGGAGGATTGTGTGGTCATTGCCGGGCGTTCATGCTGAAGACGGTCCGCCGGGCTAGACCAGAACGGCCGGTGAGTCAAAAGGCGGCCGTGGCGCCCATCATGGCGAAATGCGGCCGGATCGGCCGCGGCAAAACTCACCATCGGCAGGATGCGGCCCGGCAGACGACGCCCGGCCTGTCTCTTGTCTTATCGGCCACCGGCCCCGACGCCGCCGTCCGGCGACTGTGATAGTTCTGGGGGCCGATTCCATCGAGGAGACCTTTCATGCGCAGACTTTTGACCGTGCTGGTGGCACTGGTGTCGCTGAGCCTGGGCGGTTGCGGCTACAACGTGATCCAGAGCCAGGACGAGCAGGTAAAGTCCAACTGGTCCGACGTCGTGAACCAGTATCAGCGCCGGGCCGACCTCGTTCCCAATCTGGTCAATTCGGTCAAAGGCTTCGCGCAGCAGGAAAAAGACGTTCTGCTCGGGGTCACCAACGCCCGCGCCAAGGCCAGCGGCATTCAGGTGACCCCGGAGGTCCTCAACGATCCCGCCGCGTTCCAGAAGTTCCAGGCGGCCCAAGGCGAGCTTTCGGGGGCGCTGTCGCGGCTGCTGGTGGTGATGGAAAACTATCCCCAACTCAAATCCGACGCCCTGTTTCGCGACCTGATGACTCAGCTCGAAGGGACGGAAAACCGCATCGCGGTGGCGCGCAATCGCTACATCAAATCGGTGCAGGACTACAACGTGACCATCCGCTCGTTCCCGTCCAACCTCACCGCGATGATGTTCGGCTACAAGGAGAAGCCGAATTTCACGGTCGCGAACGAGAAGGAGATTTCGGTCGCGCCCAAGGTCGATTTCGGCCCGGCGCCGTCGAAGTAGCGTTCGCCGCCGTGATCTGTGCCGCAAACCCCGCTCCCGCCGGCTTTCGCCAAGGCCGCGCGGGCCATCGCCCGCGACCGACGGCGCGCCGGTGGTGGCGCGCCGGTGCGGCGGTGGCGGTGCGCGGCATGGTCATGCTGGCGCTGGTCTTCGCCTTGGTGTTCGCGGCCCATGCCGACGCGGCCCATGCCGACGTCGCGGTGCCGTCGCTGACCGACCGCGTGGTCGACCAGACCGGCACGTTGAGCGCCGGCGAAATCACCGCTCTGACGCAAAAGCTCACGGACTTCGAAACCCGAAAAGGCAGCCAGATCGCCGTCCTGATCGTGCCGACCACCGCACCCGAGACGATCGAGGCGTTTTCGATCCGGGTCGCGGAAGCCTGGAAGATCGGCCGCAAGAAGATCGATGACGGCGCGATTCTGGTGGTCGCCAAGAACGACCGCCGCCTGCGCATCGAGGTCGGCTACGGCCTGGAGGGCGCGCTGACCGATCTCACCGCCAAGCGCATCGTCGACGAGGAGATCACGCCCAAGTTCAAGAGCGGGGATTTCGCCGCCGGCATCGACGCCGGCGTCGACCGGATGATCCGCGTCATCGACGGCGAGCCGCTGCCGGCGCCGCAACAACAGTGGAGTTCGGACTCGTTCGATTCCTCCCACCTGTATCTCGTTTTCATCCTCGTGCTGTTCCTGGGGCAAATGTTCCGAGCCTGGTTCGGGCGTTTGATGGGCGCGGTCGCCGCCGGCGGCGTGGTCGGACTGCTGGTCGGGCTGATCACCGGTGTGATCGCCACCGCGGCGATCGCTTGCGCGGTCGCCTTCGTTTTCACGTTACTCGGTGATCTCGTTTTCCGGGCGACGGGGTCGGGACGTGGAGGTTGGTCGGGTGGCTCGCGGTCCGGCGGCGGGTTCAGTGGCGGCGGCGGCAGCTTCGGCGGCGGCGGCGCTTCCGGGAGGTGGTAGCGATGGGTATCAAGCGCGTCGGAAAGCACCTCGTTCAGCCCCCTTGGCGCGCCAAACGGGTGTTTCCGCCGCGGGTGCGCGACCGCATCATGCAGGCGATCGAGCAAGGCGAACGCACGCATTCCGGTCAGGTGCGTTTCGTGGTGGAAGGCGCGTTGGACGGCGCCGCGCTGTTGCGCGACCAGCCGGCACGCGAGCGCGCGCTCGACCTGTTCTCGCAACTGCGGGTCTGGGACACCGAGCACAACAACGGCGTCCTGATCTACCTTCTGATCGCCGACCGCAATGTCGAGATCGTCGCCGATCGCGGCATCCACGCCAAAGTCGGCGGCGCGGGCTGGGAAACGATCTGTCGCGACATGGAGACCGCGTTTCGGTCCGGCGCGTTCGAGCAAGGCGTGATCGCCGGCGTCGACGCCGTGTCGCGCGAACTCGCCAGACATTTCCCTGCGCACGGCGCCCACCGCAACGAATTGCCGGACGATCCGGTGGTGCTGTGACGCCGTGTTGTCGGGTATGGCGCTGCGCGCCGGACCCGCCCGCGAACAACAGCCCCCTGCCCGGCCGCCGGCGGCTATGCCGACCCGCGCAGCATCGACTTTCCCGATCTGTCGTCGACGCGGCCCGACAGCTTCATGTCGCGCCCGTCCGCGTCGCGTTCCGAACAACCGGCCGGCAACCCGGCAAGCGACGTTCAGCTCGGCGTCTCGCCGAGGGCTTTCGCCACGTTGCGGAAGTGGTCCAGCGCGGCTTCCAGGCTCTCGACGATCTCGGCGGCAACCTCGTCCGGCGGCGGCAGCAGGTCCGGATCGTCGAGCGTGGCGTCCTTGAGCCAAAACAGGTCCAGGTTGATCTTGTCACGCGCCAACAGGTCGGCCAGCGGGAAGCGTCTGAACTTCTCGGTCTCCTTGCGCGTGGCGCGGCGGCCGGACCGGTAACAAGCGACGAAGTCCTCGAGGTCGGCCCGCACCATCGGCCGCTCTTTGAGGGTGAAGCGCTGGTTGGTGCGCAGGTCGTAGATCCATAACTCCTTGGTGGCGGCTTCCTCCGACGGCGGCTTCTTGTCGAAGAACAGCACATTGGCCTTGACGCCCTGTTTGTAGAAGATGCCAGTCGGCAGTCGCAGCAGGGTGTGGAAATCGAAATTGTTCAACAGCCGGCGCCGGATCGTCTCGCCGGCGCCGCCCTCGAACAGCACATTGTCAGGCATCACCACCGCGCCGGCTCCGTTCGGCGCCAACACGGTCATGATGTGTTGCAGAAAGTTCAGCTGCTTGTTGGAGGTGGTGACGAAAAAATCCTGCCGGTCGTAATCCTCGCGTTCGCTGTCGATATCGCCGTCGTCGCGGACGATGCGATAGCTCTGTTTCCTGCCGAACGGCGGATTGGTCAGGACCACGTCGTAGGTCTTCCCGCCGGCGCCGAGCAGCGCGTCCTTGTTCTCGATGATGGAATCGACGCCGGTGATGCCGTGCAGATAGAGGTTCATGGCGGCGAGCCGCACCACCTCGGGCACGATGTCGATGCCGGAGAACTTGTTCTTCAAGGCCGAATAGACGCTGCGGTCGAGCGCCTTCGGTTGATTTTTCATGTGAGCCCAGGCCGCGAGCAGGAAGCCGGCGGTGCCACAGGCCGGATCGTGCACGGTCTGATGCGGCTTGGGATCGACCACCGTCACCATCGCCTCGATCACCGGGCGCGGCGTGAAATACTGTCCGGCGCCGGATTTGACGTCCTCGGCGTTGCGGGCGAGCAGGCCTTCGTAGATGGTTCCTTTCACGTCGACCGGCAGGCCGAGCCAGGTCTCGCCGTCGATCAGCCCGACCAGGCGTTTGAGCTTGGCGGGGTCTTGGATTTCGCTCTGCGCCTTGAGGAAGATCGTGCCGATGATGCCCGGCTGCTTCGACAGCGTGTCGAGCAGCTTGGCATAGGTCGCGCTCAGCGCCTCGCCGGACAGGTCCTTGATGTCGGTCCAGCGGGCGCCCTTCGGCAGCAACGAGGCCTCGCCGATCTGGTCGACCCGTTCCTCGTCCATCTTCAGGAACAGCAGATAGGAGATCTGGCTGATATAGGCCTGGTAGGAAACGCCCTGGTCGCGCAGCACATGCGCGAAATTCCAGACCTTGGTGACGAGCGACTGCGGGTTCATGGCAGCGCGGCCTGCCAGCGGAACTCGGCTCGCAGCCTCTCGCGGGCGAGATCGTCGATCACGCCGAGATTGTAGAGATGTTCGGTCAGAGCCGTTTCGTTCACTCGCAAGCGATGGGCAAAGGCTTCGAACGCTCCCCGACTCGTTTTGAACGGAGGTCGCCAGCCGTCGACCAGCAAGGCCCTCGGCATGAGCAAATAAGCCGCGAAGGCGTTCGCACGACGCTCGATGCCCGGCGCCACCCAGCGGCCGCTCACGTGCGTGACGCGTCGTGCCCGCGAGCGGTCATGCAGGACATGGCAGAGTTCATGCGCCAGGGTGTAGCGCTTGCCATATTCGTTCACGTTGAACGGGCTTGTCCGGTTCAAGAGGATGGTCGGCGAGAAGTCGTGGCCGGCAAGCGCGACACCGCGGATGCTGTCGGTTTCGAGCGCCTGCTCCAAGACTTCGATACCGAGGTCAGAGGCGATTTTCCGGACGTCGACCCAATTCTGCTCACCCGGCAACTCGATCCTGTCCAAAAAATCTTCCGCCAGCGAGTAGCCGTCTTCATGCGGCGCGTCGAACGGCACGTTCTGGCTCGCCGCGACGAGGTCGCGCAAAGCAGCGCCGTCCCCACCCCGGGCACACCTGGCCAACAGCCTGCAGAGCCGATCCACATCCGCGGCGCCGAGATCCGGGCTCACGCCGCCGAACATCGCCACCGCCGGCGACAACTCGCGGATATAGGGTTTCGCCATGCCGACGTCTTCATCGGTCAACTCGGGTTTGCCGATCCGCTCCAGAGATGTCCTCGCCAATTCGAGGATGCGTTCATTCACGTAGGCGCGATCGAGATCCACCGCGCTCATCGACCGGATGCGGCCGATCTTGTCGGCGAGCGCCCGCCAGGAAGCGAAATCGTTGTCGTCCAAAGCCGGAGGTTGGTTGGCGGCGGCCCAAGTGAGTGCGTCCCAAAGCGGGCCGGCGACATCCTCGACAGGCAACCGCGCAACGCCCGGTTCAACCGAGAAACTGAAACCATCGGGGGCGAACAAGGGCGGCGCGGCGGACCAGGAAAGTTCAATGTCATCCACCATCCGGCGGACGAAAAGGTCCGGGAACAGGCCTCCTTCGGCGGCGCTCCTGAGCGCATGTCGGAAATACCATGCCTGCGTCGCCTTGTAGCGCGCGCGGCCCGCGGCATCCTTGACGCCGATGGTTCGATCCAGCGCCCGGTGGCAGGCGACGATCGCCGGCGCGCCGCTGCGCTCCGGCCAGGCGAAATCTTCTTCATGCAGCAAGGCCGCCCAGTTCGAGGCCGTCCAGTCGAAAAACGGGGCCAAGTACCAGCCGACATGCATTTGGCCGACGGTCTTGCGCCGGCTGCCGGTCAAGACATGGCCGGCGACCGTTGTCCTGAGATCACCCATCGACCATCCGTGCCCGGCGGGACGCCGTGCGCGGGGCTCCGCGTCGCGCGTCCACCGAACCGCGATCTCGAACCGCTCAGGATTGCCGAAAACGGCGAAATCATTCATCGTCGCTGTCCAATGCCCACCTGACATGGTCGTTCGGAAAGTCTTTATACTTTTTCAACGACGACGTCTTCACTTTGCCCTCGTCCTGCCATTTCTCCTTGAGGTCGGCCGGCACCTTGTTCCAGGGCTCGGGATAGCCATGCCAGGTGCCGTCGCCGGTGGGCTGGGCCGCGAAGGCGATTCCGTTCTGTGTGGCATAACGCTTTCCCGACCCGCCCGGATCCGGCTCGCTTTGCGCGAACAGTTGGTGCGCGAGGGTGTTTTCCCAATCGTGTTTGAGCGGGTCGTTTCCGTAGCCGCCGGCGGCTGTCGCGTGCGTCCAATCGGGACAGAGAGTTCCTTTCCGGCCCCGCGTGGGTCGATCTTTGTGCTTGGTCGATCCGCGATAAGGTGACTTGCTCATCGGCGGCGCCTGCCTCGTGTCGATCGGCGCGGCTCTGTCGCGTCCACCCTCAGACGGGCGAGAAGATCGGCCGCGGATTCGTCGGCGGGGTCTTGCGGGACAAGGCGACCCTCGAAGGCGGCCTTGAGGATAGATTGCTTGAGACGGGCGGCGTCGGTGGCCTCCGCGTCGAGCGTCGCCAGTGTGTCGGCATGGGCTGCCAACGCCTCGGAAACGCGGCGAAGGAT
>JAVBUK010000325.1:0-4202 GCA_031555345.1 Xanthobacteraceae bacterium
TCGTCCGCGATCACGGCTTCGGCATGGAAGTCCATGGTCTTGTAGGGATTGTCCCAGTCGCCGGTCACGCCGAGGCGCTTGAACTCGGCCCGCTGGACGTCGATCCAGTGGTCGGCGAAGCGGCGGCACTCGGCGCGGAGCTCGTTGATCGGGACCTCGTCCTTGTTCCGGCCCTTGGCCCGGTACTGCTCCTCGATCTTCCACTCGATCGGCAGGCCGTGGCAGTCCCAGCCCGGGACATAGTTCGAATCGAAGCCCAGCATCTGCTGCGAGCGCGTGACCACGTCCTTCAGCACCTTGTTGAGGGCGTGCCCGATGTGGATGTTGCCATTGGCATAGGGGGGGCCGTCGTGCAGCACGAACTTGGCCCGCCCCTTCCCCGCCTCGCGCAGGCGGCCATAGAGCCCGATTTTCTCCCAATACGAGAGAATCTCCGGCTCTTTCTGCGGCAGGCCCGCCCGCATCGGGAACTCGGTCCGGGGCAGGAACAAGGTCTTGGAATAATCGCGCTGGTCTGTCATGGCCGCGCTTAGTAGCAGGCGGGGTCCGGGGCGAAAAGCCCCGCCGGTCGCCGGGGGGACCGGCGGCCCGGAGGGGCGTTCGGGGAGCGCTCAGCCGAGCGGCGGCGGAAACGGGACCGGTGGCGTCCGCGCCAGCAGCGCGGCGGCGTGCCGGCTGTCGTCGGCCATGCGACGCACCAGTTCGGCGACGCTGTCGAACTTGGTCTCCGGCCGGATCCAGTCCACGAAGGCGACGTCGAGGGTGGCCCCGTAGAGATCGCCGTCGAATCCCGACAGGAAGGCTTCCAGCAACACCGCCCCGGTGTCGAACATCGGCCGCCGGCCGAAATTGGCGACCCCGTCATAGAGCTTGCCCTGGTGTCCGACCCGTACCGCGTAGACGCCGTGGCGCAACGCACAGGCCGGGTCCAGGCGGATGTTCGCCGTCGGGAACCCGAGCTCGCGTCCCCGCTTGTCGCCGTGCACGACCTCTCCGGTGACGAACCACGGATAACCGAGCAGATCGGCGGCATCCTCGACATCGCCTTGCTGGAGCGCCGCGCGGACCAGCCCGGAGGAAACCCGCCGGCCGTGTTCGATGAAGGGTGGAACCACCGTCACCGAAAACCCGCGCCGGGCACCTTCGGCGACGAGAAAATCCGGCGTGCCGCCGCGACCCTGACCGAAATGAAAGTCGTAGCCGATCACCACGCCGGACACCGCGAACAATTCGACCAGGATTCGCTCGACAAACCCGGCCGGGTCGAGGCCGGCCAGCGCGGCGTCGAAATCCAGCACGATGACACCATCGAGCCCGCTCGCCTTGAGCAGCCGGATTTTGGTCTCGGCATCGCCGAGGCGGAACACCGGGCTGCCCGGATCGAAGTAGGAACGCGGATGGGGTTCGAACGTCAGTGCCGCCGCCGGACGGCGCTGTTGGCGCGCCCGGCCGATGGCCGCGTCGATGACGGCGCGGTGGCCACGGTGGACCCCCTCGAAATTCCCGAGCGCCAGAACGCCGCCCTCGAGCGACCCGCGCAGCCGCGCCCGGGGTCCGACCCCGCCGCGGACGATGGTAAACGACGGTGCCGAGGTCGGATGTACGTTCATGTTCAATGGGTACCGCGTGCGAGCCGCGAACCTGCCGCCGAGCGGGGCGCGGAGTCAAGGGGCGGCCGCAGGCCCCCCACGGGGCGATCGGATGAAAGCCGTTTTCGGCGGCAACCGAGCTTGGCAGGGCCCGGAATCGGAACATTCCGGCCTCGGCCGGATGCCATCGGGAAGAACAATCCGAAACGCCCTTCACCCGATTGCCGTGGCAAGCCCCGCGCGGGAGGGAACCGACACGATCGCTTCGCCGTCGAGCACCACCCGGCCATCGACCGCGGCCTCGCAGGCGAGCCGCACCTTGCGCCCCTGCGGCACCAGTTCGACCACTTCGACCGTCACCGCCACGACGTCGCCGATCTTGACCGGGGCATGGAAGTTGAGCGTCTGCGAGCGATAGACGGCGCCGGGTCCCGGCAGCCTGGTGCCGAGCACCGCGGAAATCAGGCTGGCGGTGTAGAGCCCGTGGGCGACCCGTTCGCCGAACCGTGAACCGGCGGCGTAGGCCTCGCACACGTGAATGGGATTGTCGTCGCCGGAAATCCGGGCAAAGCCGACGACATCGGTGTCCATCACCGTTGTCATCAGATTCTCCCGCATGCCGACGTGCAGGTCCTCGTAGCCGAGAAGCCGCAGCCGGCGCGGGTCGACCGGCGGTTTCGGGGGTGCCGACATGCTGAGCGGTCCTTTTGGTAAACGAAACGCCACAACCTTGAAGTGCCGCAGCGGACGAAGCAATTCGACCTTCGCGCAATCCCGCCCGGGCGCTTTTAACGTCTGCTACCAGCGAGTTAACCGGATATTCAACCACCCCTGATAGCGTCCTGGACGATTTCGGGGAGAGCCCGGGTGACGCTCGGGCGGTGGAACTTGTCCAGCGCCGAACGAGTGCAGCAAAGGACGCAGGCCGCGTCCCCCGGGCGAGCGTAAACGGAGTAGGAATAATGGCGATCGATCTGTCGATGCCGGTGCTGGTGGTGGACGACTACAACACCATGATCCGCATCATCCGAAACCTGCTCAAGCAGATCGGATTCCAGGACATCGACGATGCCGCCGACGGCTCGGCGGCGCTCGGCAAGATGCGCGACAAACGCTACGGCCTGGTCATCTCCGACTGGAACATGGAGCCGATGACCGGATACGAGCTGCTCAAGGAAGTCCGCGGCGACCCCTCGCTGGCGAAGACGCCGTTCATCATGGTCACCGCCGAATCCAAGACCGAGAACGTGATCGCCGCCAAGAAGGCCGGCGTCAACAACTACATCGTCAAACCGTTCAACGCCCAGACGCTGCAGGGCAAGATCGAGGCCGTGTTCGCCGAATAGGCCGGCGGTCGCTTCGTGCCGCGGCACTGGCGCCCCGGGCCCCGGTTCCATGAAAACGCATTCGGCGGGATGACCGCCCGCGCAGGCGGGTGATCCGCGCATCAAGGACTTTGTCATGTCGACCGGCGCGAAGACCGCGATGGGCACCTCGGACGTGCTCGAAGAGCTTCTCGCGTTCCTCAAGCAGAAGCGCGAGGACGTCAATTTCATCGATATCGTCCGGCTGGCCGACGTCGCCTCGCAGTCGCTGCACACCTTCCTGGAGACGTTCGACACCACGCTCTGTCGCGAGCTGCGGGAGATCGCCGGCTACATCGACTCGATGCACGGCCAGATCGGCGCGCTGCAGGCCAACGAGATCAAGAACAGCCGCATTCCGCAGGCGGGCCGGGAACTCGGTGCGATCGTCAAGGCGACCGAGACCGCCACCAACACCATCATGACCTGCGCCGAGACGGTGATCGGCGCCGACACCGGCGATCCGGCGGCCTACAAGGCGCTGGTCGACGAACAGATGATGATGATCTTCGAAGCCTGCTCGTTCCAGGACATCACCGGCCAGCGCGTCGCCAAGGTGGTGCAGACGCTGCAGCACATCGAAGACCGCATCGCCCGCTTCGCCAACGTCATGAATGCGCACGACCTGGAAGGCTTCCTGACCAAGTCCGAACGCGAGCAGGCCGAGCGCGCCAAGCGCCTGCTGCTGCACGGGCCGCAGCTCGAAGGCCAGGGCGTCGACCAGGCGGCGGTCGACCGGCTGCTCGCCTGACGGCGCGCGACGAAGTCGCGCGTCCCGAACCCTCATGGTGAGGAACCCGCGCAGCGGGGGTCTCGAACCACGAGGCCCCGGCCATGCGCCCCGGCCCTCGACCTCCGGCCATCGCGCGAGGCCGACGCAGGCGGCCGCGCTGGTTCAGGCGCTCGACCAGGTGATCCGGCGTGATGCCCTCGGCGACGACGATCCGGTGCAGGGCGGCGGCGGCCTGTTTGACGATCGAAACCATCCCGAGTTCGTTGTACGGCTTGGTGCCGCACCGCCGGGTCGCCCAGACGGTGAAGTCGACGAACATGCTGGTGATCCGACCGGCGCCGGCGCCCGCGCCAAGCGGGCCCCGCAGGTTGATCCGCAGCCGGGTTTTGTGGGCGCCGCGCCGCCGCGCGATCACCTGCAGCTGATGCGACAGCCGGTCGACAAAGGCCTCGACCCGCCGAAGTCCCCGCCGAAACACCCCGCCGGCACAGACCCGCCACCAGGTCAGCTGTGACA